>CALMMI010000431.1 GCA_937868245.1 uncultured Ignavibacteria bacterium
GCATTAACTGGACTAAAGAAAAAGTCTTTTTTCTTGTCAACATCATTCTCCATTAATGTCAACTCATTTATATATTTATCGCTTTGGATTTCATAGTTTTCGACTGCAATCTTGTATTTATCCCTAAGATGTCGCGCAATTTTACTTTCATGAGGAAAAACAAGAGCCAGCTTTTTCTTCTCGTTTTCAATTACTTCCTTAATCTTCTTCATTTCTGCTTGAATTTCTTTCAGCCTTTGCGAATATTAGTTGTTAAGTGATAGAATTCTTTCTTCTTTTAAATCATTACCGCAAAACTTACATTTAGGTGATTCTTTATGAAGATTGAGCCCAGTCTGTACCCAATCAAAAAGGTCACTATATTTATCTAATTCAGGAAAAGGAATTGATTGAGGAGCCGTATTTTCCAATAAAATTTTAATTTTTGCCCCTATTACTTGTAAGCTCTCAGTCAATACATAGTTAGCATCAAGAGTAATGTGTTCATTTATTGCAGTCGATGCCTGATTTTTTTGGCTAACCTCTTCTTGTGATAAAATATAGCCATGTAGTTGATTCTTTACTTCTTCGACTAATTTGATAAAATGCCCTTTATTAAATTCATGACTTAGAATTTGATTGTTTAGATAATTTCTAATTTCTGTTGCCTGTTTTGCGAACCTACCATTATCTTTAGAATATTCATCAAATTCTGAGACAACCCTTTGATTGTCACTTTTTATTTTTTCAAATATTGGATTCCATCTTTGTGAATAGAAATTTATTTTGGTTTGAGTGTCATGAGCATCGTCAGCTAAATAGAAGTGAATTGCACCAAATTCTTCTTTGCTTTCATCAGCATCCCAAGAAAATACTGATTTGATATAACATGAATTGAATACTTTAACTGTGTATGGAAAAACGTCCAGCTTTTGATGATTTAAACTTCTTTCACCATTATTACTTTTTATCTCAAGAGAATACTCAGCATTTCCGAAATATTTGGGCTGCCTTTTCTCAAGATTACTGAATAATTTTGAGAGAGTAGTTTTGCCTGAATAATTCCAACCATAGATGAGATTACGTTTCTTAAATAAATGTAATACGTCAGCATCCCACTCGAAATTCTTAAAGACACCAAAGTTTCTTATCCAATTTATCTTGTTAATCATATTCTCTTTGTTATTTTGTTAGTAACTACAAAGTACTACTATATAGTTGGTTCAGCTAAAATACGCAATAACTTTGTTTTATACGAATTGTTTTGTTGATAGTTAACGATAATATATTCTTTTCGAACTTTGCTGTCTCAGCTACCCCCAAACACCAAAACTTTCCCATCCACGTTTTCACAGTCTCTACAGCTTTCGTATTTTTGTATTCTGTAAATATCATTGCTACCATTTCAATCCTCTACAACTATGGAATCATCTGTTATTCTCTCGGCAGCACGCACCCCTATCGGTGCATTCATGGGTACATTATCAGAACTTTCAGCTCCTCGTTTGGGTGCAATCGTTATCAAGGAAGCACTTACGCGGGCGGGTCTCTCCGGCTCGAATATCTCCGAAGTAATTATGGGTAATGTTCTTACCGCCGGAATCGGACAAGCTCCTGCACGCCAAGCAGCTATCTACGCCGGACTTGGTGAGTCAGTGCCATGTATGACTATTAATAAAGTATGCGGAAGCGGCTTGAAAGCAGTGATGCTTGCCGACCAGGCTATTCGTTGCGGTGATGCCGATATAGTAATTGCCGGTGGACAGGAATCGATGTCGAACTCTCCGTATCTCCTTCCTAAAGCACGCACAGGCTACCGTATGGGTAACGGCGAACTGGTTGATTCGATGATTCACGATGGCTTGTGGGATGTATATAATAATTTCCACATGGGAGTTGCTGCAGAACTCTGCGCAAGCGAATGCAATATCAGCCGTGAGTCACAAGATGAATATACAGTATTAACCTACAAACGTGCTCAAGAAGCAGTGAAAAACGGTTGGTTCGCTGATGAAATAGTTCCGGTTGTGATTGAAAACAAAAAAGGAAATATTACGGTTGATACCGACGAAGAGCCATCAAAAGTGAAATTCGAGAAAATTCCCGAACTTCGACCTGTCTTCAAAAAAGACGGAACAGTTACAGCAGCAAACGCAAGTACCCTCGATGACGGTGCAGCTGCGTTAGTTGTAAGCTCTGCATCTAAAGCTGCAGCACACGGCATTCAACCCCTTGCACGGATAGTTGCACATGCTTCCTATGCTCAAAAACCTGAATGGTTCACAACTGCACCAATCAATGGAATCAAGGCGGCACTTCAAAAAGCTAATTTAACAATTGATGATATTGACCTTTTTGAAATTAACGAGGCATTCTCTGTAGTGGCACTTGCAGCAAAAAATGAACTTGGTATTCCGCTCAACAAATTAAATGTCCACGGAGGTGCAATTGCACTCGGACATCCAATAGGAGCGTCAGGTGCACGTTTACTTACTACTCTTATCTATGCCCTTAAACGATACAACAAACGCTACGGCTTAGTTACATTGTGTATCGGTGGTGGCGAAGCAAGCGCAATGATTATTGAAAACATCTAATAAAGATTATTACTCACAGGAAATATTGAATGTCAAAACAAATAGTAACGTTAATCAAAGGCGACGGAATCGGACCGGAAATTTCCGCCGCAGTAAAGGAAATTTTTACAGCAGCAAATGTACCTATCGATTGGGAAGAAGCGGAAGCAGGTTTATACTGTATTGAACGCTACGGGAACGGACTTCCTCAGGAAACTTTAGATTCAATCTCTCGCAATAAAGTTGCACTAAAAGCACCGACAACAACCCCAATAGGCGGCGGACACAAAAGTATCAATGTTACGATTCGTAAATCACTTGATCTTTTTGCGAATGTACGTCCTACCAAATCACTTCCGGGAATTAAAACCCGTTTTGATAATGTAGATTTAATCATCGTTCGCGAGAATGTAGAGGATACCTACGGTGGGATTGAACATCAGCAGACACCGGAAGTAGCTCAGGCACTACGTCTGATTACGCGGTCGGGTTCAAGAAATGCAGCCCGCTACGGGTTTGAAATGGCGCGTGTAGAAGGTCGCAAAACAGTTACATGTGTTCATAAGGCAAATATCCAAAAGATGACCGACGGTTTGTTCCTACGGTCGTTCCAGGAAGTAGCTGCTACCTATCCCGATTTGAAATCGAATGATATTTTGATTGATAATCTGTGTATGCAGCTTGTTACACGTCCCGAGCAGTTTGATGTGCTTGTATTGCCGAACTTATTCGGTGATATAGCCAGCGATTTGTGTGCAGGTCTTGTTGGCGGCTTAGGAGTTGCTCCGGGTGGTAATATAGGACGTGATGCAGCTGTTTTTGAGGCTGTACACGGTTCAGCTCCTGATATTGCAGGTAAAGGTGTAGCAAATCCTATGGCTCTCTTGCTCTCAGGTCTGCAGATGCTTCGCTATTTAGGAATGAATTCGTATGCAAACCGTATTGAGCAAGCTCTTAGGTTAACGCTTGTCTCGGGAATTAAAACGCGGGACTTGGGCGGAAATGCAAACACACGTGAATTTACTCACGCGATTATCAGCGAACTTGGTGCTGTTGCTGTTGAAAAAGAAGATAATGACACCAATGGCACTGCAACGTCATCCAAGATTATTATTCCCCCTGAACCGTTAACACAAGCATCGCAGCCATGGACGCTTGTTGGAGTCGATATTTTCGTACAATCAAATGGTATGCCTGTACTACCTGAATCAATCGGTAAACTTAAACTCACAATGATTTCAAATCGTGGGACTAAAATTTACCCGGGCGTAGTACCCGATATATTACTCGTGGATTGTTTCCGTAGCAGATGGATTGCAGACGCGCCTCTTTCTAATGACGATGTATTGGAATTTTTGAAAAATTTTCCAAAAGAATATACATGGGTACATATCGAAAAACTTCACAAAGAAGGAGAAACCCCTATGTATTCCAAAGCACAAGGTGAATAATGCGTTTTCAGGTAGTATAGCCAACTGAAAAAAAATGCAAGAAATTCAAATTACAGTCGTATTTTTGTACTCGGTTTTTCGGATTTATTAAAGGAAATCACTATGAAATTCTTACTAAGCTTGTTAGCTTTCGGCGCAATGTTCCTTAGCAGTGGAAACACACTTAAGGCGCAAGATGACAAATTAGACAAGTTATCGTTCGAGGATTCACCTCTTTCGGATGAAAAGCCACCGTATTTTGCGGTAGCAGGAGGATTTTTAGGTACATTCTTTTTCCCAAATTTTGATGAACTGAACAAAACAGCTTCAGCTTTTGATGTGGGAGAATTTAAAGCACCTGTGTTTTTAACCGGTGCACAAGGTTTTACTGCAATCGGGATTATTCCTAATGTTCGGGTGGGTATATTAAGCATTGGCGGAAAAGCAACGCTCCAAAAAGATAGAATTGACAGTACCGTTCTTCCGAACCCAATTGCTGTTACCAGAACTATGGAATATTCAACATCGTTAACTGGTTTATCTATTGATTATGCAATTCAACCTTTCAAGCATTTTGCAATAGTTCCCGGATTAATGTTTGGGTTAGGAACAGTTGCAGTTGAACGATCACAAACTGCTAAAACAAGAGATTTTGCTGAATCTATTCAAAGTTCAACTAATTATTTCAACCGTTTGGACGCTTCGATTACCGTTATACAGCCAAATTTGAATATTGAATATGCTATCACTCAATTTTCGATGATTCGTATTAATGCTGGATATATGATGAGTTTTCTTGGAGACTGGAAAGCTGACCGCCAAACAGTTGTAACAGGCGTACCCGATAAAATTAACTCAAGCGGATTAACGCTTCAATTTGGAATATTTGTTGGACTGTTTAATTGATAATGACGACATGGGCTTGTAGCTCAATTGGTTAGAGCAGCGGACTCATAATCCGTTGGTTGGGGGTTCAAGTCCCTCCGAGCCCACAAAGCCCCTTTTTAGGGGCTTTTTTTATTTTACCAAACCTTACTCTAAACTAAGAAAATAAACGGTTTATGCAAAATTTGAGGTAAAGAGAAGTAAAGCAAAATAAATTAGAATCAAAATATTCCGTCCTCCTATACCGTCCCCCACCTAAAATTTAACTGTACTTCCAAATCAATTGAGAATATAACATGAAGTTCTCTTTTTTTCTAAAAGATGCAAAGAAAGATTCATCCTTAATCTATCTCGTTGCAAGAGCAGGTGATGACCGTATAAAAATTTCGACTGGCTTAACTGTTTCTACCAAATCTTGGAGTGCTGACAATGCTCGGGTAAAGAAAAACAATTCTGGGCAAGAACTAAATGCAAGACTCGACCAAATAGACTCATTTGCAAAAGAGATTTTCAATCGTGCAAGAATTCTTGGTATCACTGATATAAAAGAGTTATTCGCCTTTGTTAAGAATGGAATTGTTGAGAGTGGGCTACTTGACAGAAGAAACACTGATACCACAACTATACTAGCTTCTATTGATGAATTCATAAAGCAGTTAAAACAAGGAACGCGCCCCACTAAACGAAAAATATGCACAACTGTTTCTTATAGCTATTTACAGCTATTTCAAACGATCAGAAATTTTTTCTCAGAACTATTGCCAGATAATGCCCCCCTCCCCTATCTCCAAACAAAAGAGTTTGCTATGAAATTTAATACTTACCGAACTAATCATTGGAATGATATTAGTGCGTTGAAGTATATTCGGCTAATACGGCGTTTTATGCTTTGGTGTAGGGATACACATCTTTACAACTTTGTAGATTTCCCTCAATGCCTTGCTATGCCAGATGAACATGAACCAACACTTTTTGCACTGACTGATAATGAGCTACGATCTATTGAAACCTTAGATTTGTCTGACCGTCCCGCTCTTGAAAAAGTACGTGATTTATTCTTACTCTCTTGTTATACAGGATTAAGGTACAGTGATATTTCTCGATTATCAAAAGAACATATTGGAGCAAATGAGATACGAATTTCTGCACAGAAGACTGGAGATAATATTCGATGCCCAATTACTCCACGCTTACGGAAAGTGCTTCATAGATACGCACCTGAATATCAATTCCATAAAATAACTTCGCAGCGCGCAAATGAACACTTGAAAATAATAGCGGAGCGAGCAGGGATATGTGATTCTTTGGAAGTTGTAACTTACAAAAACGGAAGAAAGACAAGTGAAGCCAGACTAAAGCATGAGTTAATTGCTTGGCATTGTAGCCGTCGAACATTTATAACATTGTCACTAATAAAAGGTGCACAGCCAGCAGCGGTGCAAGCTGTTTCAGGACATAAGAAGGATTCTAAATCATTCAATAAATATGTACTTTTTGCTGAGAGTCAGGTCGATGAGCAAATGAATGCAGTTTGGGGATAAGGCTAATATGTGTGGTCTAAGGAATATATATATAAAGAAGAAGTAACAGCAGTAGTTGGATTGATAACTATTGTTTACAGATGTTGATTCTATCACCGTGATAGGTTGTTTACAGCCTATCACGGCTTTTTTTTGTTTAGCTTTCAGAGAAGAATAATTTTACACATTTCTCCAGATTGATGAATTCTCAATGTAGGATACTTTCGGTGTCCAAAGGAATTTACCCATGAGGCATTACAATTCTGCCCTCTTTTATTCAATTAGGAACTTAATCGCTTCTGACCAGTATTAATGTCAATATATTTTCATAAAACACCAAAATTGAGTAATAAATGAGTAATCGACGAAAGAATTTATGTTGTAATTTCGCTAAAAGTAATTTCTAACTAACTTAACAGTCAATTTTCATCAAATCTTTAGGAGTTTGTTATGCACTCTACCCTTCGGCATTTCGGGTATTTAATTATCCTTATTCTATGTTTTTATAAAACTTCTTTTTCACAGCCCCCCCCACCTACATTACCTTGTGATGATTGTGCCGGAAGCGGAACATTATCAGCACTGGATAGTGTAAGTGTTTATGTAGACAGTACAACAGGAACAGGTTGCAGAGCAACAGTTCAGTATTATAAAAGAACATGCAAAGGTGTTACTAATATTTTCATCACTGGCTATAAAATGGTGGGTTCAAATTGCGGTAGTTTATCTGACTATACAAAAATTGACCGTGCTCTTGCGCTTATCATTTATGACCAGGCAATTCCTCTGCCTCCTTATGAC
>CALMMI010000432.1 GCA_937868245.1 uncultured Ignavibacteria bacterium
TAATGTACAGTTAGCAGAAGAGTATTTTAAGAAATCGGCAAGTTTTTATTTAGCTGAAGCTTATGTTTCAGGAACAAATGTATCAAAAGCATTGCTTGAACAACAGGATTATTTACTAGAAGCCGCAGAGGCATATCTTTACGCATCTGAGGCGTGCTATATTCAGCAAAAATATGCGGAAGCAATTGAATTGGCTTCAAAAACTTGGGAAACATATCCTGCTCTTACAAAAGCCGGATTTATGAAAGCAAAATATCTGGCAGCAAACAATCAAGTGAAAGAAGCAGTAGAGGTATTGGAGGAGGCAATTCGTGCAAATCGTTTCTTGTCCATTGAGGTTATACCGGATTTAGATCTCGTTACGAAACCAGAGGTTGTAAACTTATTGGAACGGTTGAAAGACGAAGCGATTCAAGACGCAAAAGCGAGTTATGTAGAGTGTTGTGAAGAGATGATGGAAAACAGTGTTCTGAAACCGGATGTTGATAAAATAGGAAGATTGATAAGCCATAATAATTTCCTGGATGCAAAGCGAGCCAAGGATATGGTTACAGCTGAAAAGACTGCCATACTCGGTCAGGATCACATAGAGTACACAAATAACTTTCTTATGGTTATCAAATACGAAAAAGCATTAGCATCTGTAGATTTGTTACACCAGGGGTATAAAGCCGAAGCAGAAGCAAAGCAAGCCGAAGAGGAAAGAGTAAAAGTAATAGAGAGAAAAGAAGATGTATTGAGAAAGATGCAAGCACCAATTTTGAATGAAATTGTAGAAATTCAGACTAAACTGGACAAAAAAAATGCAAAAATCAAAAACATGTTGATGTTCTATGGTATTTCTTTTTCTGTTTTAGTATTGTGGTTAATAATAATACCAAATGACTTTGCAAGAGGATTGATGTCTATCCTTCTTTTTGCAGCAATAATTTCTTCAATTATTGTACTTGTACGAAAAAGGGAAACCAGTGTTTATAAAAAAGCTCTTGAAGAAAAATCAAACCAGATTCGAACACTTGAAATGAATATTGAGGAAGTAAGAAGGGAGCAGAAGAGGTGATAAAATCTTGTGAGTAGTGTAATATAGCCATTTGTAGGTTAATGAGTAGAATATTGGCGCAGCCGAAAACCATAAAGAGTAGGCAACAATAAACTAACAAAACTATGTTCAAAAAACCATTTTCTTTCAATGGCAGAATAGGTCGGCTTGAGTTCCTACTTACAATTCTTCTTTTTTTGAGTATGGCTCTTGGGGTAATTTACTTACTAACTCAAACGGGTATTGATGAGATATACGTTCCACCGTTGTTTATTCTATTTGGAGTTCCAATCTATTGGTTTACGTATGCACAGGGGGCAAAAAGATGCCATGATATGGGCTATAGCGGATGGTTTCAACTAATTCCGTATTTTGTTGTTATTATGTCGATTAGAGCAGGTGTGCCATTTGATAATAAATATGGGGCTGCACGGACGGTGTTGGAGTAGGGGGTGAGCTGAGAAGGTAGTTTAAGGCGATTATTTATAGGGCGGGGTGATGGGGAATTGAGTTGTACAGCTTTCTTCTCGTTTGTTATGCTTTTAGGATAGTAGAGGACCCAAATGAAAGTCGGTATAGAATGGTGTTGGAGAGGGAGTAATTTTGATTTAAAAAGGCACATCATCAAAATCTTCTGCTCCTCTTTGGATACCATCAAACCTCTCCCACAAATGATTAAGAATAATTTTTCTTTTATCATCAGAAACTAATTTAAACATTTTCAAGAACTGATGCAATCTATCAACTTTAATTTAGTTTCTTTTATCATCAGAAACTAATTTAAACATTTTCAAGAACTGATGCAATCTAT
>CALMMI010000433.1 GCA_937868245.1 uncultured Ignavibacteria bacterium
ATTGGCAAGTGAATTCATGGGTAAAGCAGGGAATTCTTCTCTGTTTCCGTGCAGGTAACATGACAGATGTTTCTCAGGGCGGATTTCCGTTTTTTGATAAGCATACCATTGGGTTACGACCGATGGGGCTGGCTGATGGTGTAAGAATTGTCCCCGGAGGATCTGCCATCAGAACAGGGTGCTATGTTGCAAAAGGGGTGATTTGTATGCCGCCTTCGTATATAAACATAGGAGCATATATTGACGAAGGTACAATGGTAGATTCTCATGCATTGGTAGGGACATGCGCTCAAATTGGGAAACGGGTGCATCTGAGTGCTGCTGCTCAAATCGGCGGGGTTCTCGAGCCTGCCGGAGCCAGACCTGTCATTATCGAGGATGATGTGATGGTAGGTGGAAATTGCGGTGTGTACGAAGGGGTAATTATTCGTAAACGTGCTGTTCTGGGGTCGGGTGTGATTCTGAACGCTTCAACGGCAGTGTACGATTTGGTGAATGAGAGAATTTTACGTTCACAACCTGATGCACCACTTGAAATTCCGGAAAACGCTGTGGTAATTCCAGGAGCGAGAACAATAAATTCGGAATATGGCAAAGCACATGGCCTATCGGTAGCAACTCCGCTTATCGTGAAATACCGTGATGAAAAAACAGATGTAAAAACCGCTCTTGAAGATGCTTTGCGGTAAGAAATGATTCAGATTCAACAATTGAAACTATGAATGAACAAAATGTTAAAATAGATTTGATTGCTGAATGTATTTACTTTATTCGTGGAGAAAAGGTAATACTCGATTCAGATTTGTCGATGCTCTATGGAATTGAAACAAAACGTCTTAAAGAAGCAGTTCGTCGCACTATCAAACGTTTCCCTGTTGATTTTATGTTTGAGCTTACAATTGTTGAATTCAAGCAGTTAAAGCATCAGTCCCGACCTTTGGTTTTGAGGACGCAAATTGCGACCTCAAAACCGGAAAGCAAAAATAGACGAGGAACACGATATTTACCTTTTGCTTCACCGAACAGGGGGTAGCAATGCTTTCCGGAATTTTGAATACCGATAGAGCAATTCAGGTCAATATTGAAATTATGAGAACCTTTGTGCAGTTACGGAGTATTATTAGTTCGCATCAAGAACTTTCCTTACGATTAGAAGCCCTTGAAGAAAGGTATGGTGAACAATTTCGATCAGTTTTTGAGGCAATAAAGCAGTTGATGAAGGAAGATGTGAAGCCAAAACGTTCCATTGGATTTATACCCTAACTCATATAAGGTTTTTACGATACTAAGTTATGTCTTCTTTTGCTCCGTTCGATGAAGTGAAAATTCTCATTAATCAATAATTGAAGATACTTTGAGTAAATAGCTTGTATTTACTTGGATATTAGTTAGTTTGTGTAAAGCAATATTAACATTGTAGATTGAACGATGAAAACAGCTATGTGAATATCGCCATTACTATTATGCCTTTTAGTCATGTCGTACTATACGTACTATAATTTATGAAGGAATCCGTTAACTCACTTTCAGAAGTTCACCGCAGTGTAAAAATCCCGTTGGGATTACGCGGCTGGAAGAAGATTGCTGCATTTTTTGGTCCTGCATATCTTATAAGTGTTGGATATATGGACCCGGGAAATTGGGCTACCGACATGGAAGGCGGTTCCCGGTTCGGCTATCAATTGATTTGGGTTCTTATCATGTCGAACCTGATGGCAGTTCTTTTGCAAACGCTATCAGCCAGGCTTGGGATTGTTAGCGGGAAGGACTTGGCTCAGGCATGTAGGGATTCGTACCCCCGACCCGTTGCATTGTCTCTTTGGGTATTGGCAGAAATTGCAATTGCTGCTTGTGATTTGGCGGAAGTTATCGGAACGGCAATAGGTCTGAATTTACTGTTCGGTATTCCGCTCATCTATGGAGTTTTGATAACAGGAGCGGACAGTATTTTGCTGTTGGGGATTCAAAATTTAGGAATAAGGACATTTGAAGCATTTATCCTTACCCTTGTTCTTACCATAGGGGGATGTTTCATTTTTGAACTTTTCCTTTCTAAGCCTGATATCGGGTTAATTGCAGGGGGATTTATACCGCACATTCCGGACGGGGCTTTGGTTGTAGTTACAGGAATTATAGGTGCAACCGTTATGCCTCATAATTTGTACCTTCATTCGGCACTTGTGCAAACACGGGCATTCGATACAAGTACCGAAGGAAAAAAAATGGCGTGTAAATACAATTTTTGGGATTCTATGATTGCTCTTAACGGAGCTTTCTTTGTAAATGCTGCCATTTTAATTCTTGCTGCTTCAGTCTTTTACAAAAATGGATTGGAAGTTACCCAGCTCCAACAGGCGCATACACTTATTTCTCCTCTCCTTGGAACAAGTTTGGCAGGGATAGTTTTTGCAATAGCACTCTTGGCAGCCGGACAGTCTTCAACATTAACAGGAACATTAGCCGGGCAAATTATCATGGAGGGATTCTTGAATTTCAAGATTCGTCCGCAGCTTCGGAGGCTTATCACGCGACTGATAGCAATAGTTCCTGCCGTGATTGTGATTCTAACATCCGTTGACCAAGGTGAGGGTGCGTATCAATTATTAATTTTAAGCCAGGTTATACTAAGTCTCCAATTGTCGTTTGCTATCATTCCTTTGATCAGGTTTACAAACAGCAAGGAGCGAATGGGAGAGTTTGCCAATAAAGTATGGGTGAAAATATTATCATGGACGATAACAGCCATTATTCTCTCCCTGAATGTATGGTTGGTAATCGATAGTTTTAGAAAATGGATATCAAGTTCTGATAACCCTACAGCGGTTTATGTATTTGCATTCTTTCTTGCAATTGTATTACTTGTTCTTCTGTGGTATGTATGCTTCAGACCTCTTGGGAATGTAGCGGATATAAAATCAACTGTAAAAGAACATATCGGCAAATATTTTGGCAAGGATGAACCAGACCTTACATTGGAACTGCCTGTTTATAAAAAAATAGGTGTTGCAATTGATTTGTCCGAATCTGATAAGAATGTACTCAGCCATGCAATCAGTCTGGCTGTGCATCATAAGGCGGAATTGCTGATATTTCATATTGTGGAAGGTGCAAGCGGAATTGTATTAGGCGAGCAGGCTTATGGAGAAGAAGCCAGAGAAGACGCTGAATATTTAGAAAAGATAGCAGCGTTGTTGCTCGAAAGTAATTTGAAAGCCACAAGCATATTAG
>CALMMI010000434.1 GCA_937868245.1 uncultured Ignavibacteria bacterium
TGAGGCGGGGCTTACCAAGATTCCAGCGTATATTCTTGATGTTGAAAGCGATGCAGACATGCTCGAAATTGCTCTTATCGAGAATGTTCAGCGTGAAAATTTGAACCCGATTGAAGTTGCTCTCGGTTATCAACGGTTGATTGACGAATGTAAACTTACCCAGGAAGATGTGGCAGAAAAAGTTGGTAAGGACCGTACAACTGTTACGAATTTACTTCGATTGTTACGCCTTCCGGCTGCAGTTCAAGATGCTGTACGCTATAAAAAAATTAGTACAGGTCATGCCCGTACAATCCTTTCACTGCCGGATGCTCCAAATCAAATTGCAGTTTTAGATGAAATCATGAAAAATGATTTGTCCGTCCGCAAAACTGAAGTGTTGGTGAAGGATGTAGAACTTGGACGGGTCACTTTTAATGAAGATGGTTCTACTCAATCCAAACGTCCTGCTGTTCAATTCAAGCCGCCTGCAAATGTTGATCCTGAAGTGGCAGCCATGCTTGGTGAAATTGAGATTCGCTTACGTCATGTATTATCAACTCAAGTTCGAGTGAGAACAAAAACAAGTTCTACAGGATCAATTGAAATTGATTACTATTCTCTTGAAGAATTGGAACGACTGTTGGATTTGTTCGCTGTTATTGAAAAATCTGATATGAGGTAATTGCCTTTATGAGTCAATCCATTACAATTTCCCATACATCAACGGTTCGAGTGCGCTATGCTGATACGGACAAAATGGGAATTGTCTATAATGGTAATTATCTGACATATTTCGAGATTGGGCGGACTGAACTTCTCCGGGCAATAAAATTGCCATACTCCGAACTCGAGAAACAAGGATGCCTTTTACCGGTTTCCGAAGCGAAAGTACAGTATAAGACCCCTGCGGTTTATGATGATATTCTTGATATTACGGCAACATTCAAGTATAGCGAACATTCAGCAAGTATTACAATAGAATACACTATATCTCGAGGTACGGATTGTATTGCAGTTGGCTATACAACACATCCATTTCTGAATGCAACTACTCGCAGACCGATGCGCCCGCCAAAACATTTTGTGGACGCAGTATTGGGAAAAACTGATAGTTTGTAGTGAGTCAACGAAAAGTATGTAATTCAAACCAAAGAATTTAGTAATTTGGCAGTTTTACAGTGTATTATTAGATATATGTCGGGTGAATCCAAAGGATTCAAATGTTTATAGAAAAAGTTCTAAACGATTATGTGACCCCCTACGGGGGCAAACATTCTTTTAATCAGCGTACTGAAATTGTAATTATTTTTTATAACAAACTACGTGCTAACAGCCATAAACTGACAGCCAAAAGTAAATGAATGACTATTTTTACCAGAGTTAGTAACTAATATCAAAACCTTTTGGAGAATCACTTATGAATTGCAAAAAAATTGTAATTGCTGTTGCACTACTCTTCATAACAGCTAATTTTGCTTTTTCACAATCGGCGTTCTATTTCTTGAATCTCAATACAAGTGCCCGCACTGCCGCTTTAGGCGGGGCAGCTGTATCTTTACCTGAAGAAGGTTCTGCCATATTTATCAATCCTGCCATTTTATCTACGGTTGATGACCGCCGACTTTCCGCAACTTTCCTTAAGCATGTACTTGATATTAATTCAGGCTTAGTAACCTATAGTTCAACTAATGAATCAATAGGACATTACGCAATTTCTGCTCTCTATACAAGTAACGGCACATTTCAAGGTGCGGATGCGAAAGGTGTAAAAACTACTTCGTTTTCAGGGAATGAACTTGCACTTTCAGGTACATATTCTCACGCTTTGGATTCTAATTTTTTCTATGGTGCTACCCTAAAATTCATTTATTCGGGATTGGAACAAACGAGTTCCACCGCAATCGCCGTTGATGCTGGATTGCTTTATCAAATACCAAAATCACGTGTTAATATTGGTTTTTCTCTTTTGAATATCGGTGCCCAGTTATCGAAATATGTAACAGAAGGTGAGTCGCTGCCTGTTGATGTTCGTTTGGGGGTAAATCATAGGTTACGCGGTTTGCCTTTATTAGTAAATTTTTCATTCCATCACTTGGCTGACAAAACTGACGGATTCTTCGATAAGTTTGCTAATATATCATTAGGCGGGGAATTGACTGTAAGTAAAGTGATTGACCTTCGATTAGGTTATGATAATCGCATTCGTACTGCAGCTTCATCGTCCGTTCAACGTGGCTTTTCAGGAATAAGTGCCGGGGTTGGAATAAAGACTAAAAACGTCCTTATTGATTATGCTGCGTCGTCGTTCGGCAGTCCTGCAACTCTTCACCGTTTGAGTGTGAATTTCAAACTGTAATTGATAGTTAGGTGCTTTCGCAAAGAAAAATTCGTATTTTTGCGACACAAAAAAGATTCTATATATTAATATTTATCCTATTTAAATTTTTGGAGAAAAAAATGGTTCGTTTTCAAATGAAAACTGCTCTCGTTGCAATGTTCATCATGTTGGTTGGAGTGGGAACTTCGTTTGCACAAGGCAAACAAGAAGTAGTAATGTTAAAGCCGAAAATGGCTCTTAGCGAAATTGCATTTGCAGCACAAATGCTTGAAACTATTGAAATTCGCGGTAGCGAAGTGGATGCTTTCGTTGATGTGAAAAAAGTATTTACAGGTGTTCTCGAAACGGCATTAAAAGATAAAAAAGAAGCTAAAGATGTAGTAG
>CALMMI010000435.1 GCA_937868245.1 uncultured Ignavibacteria bacterium
CGGTATATAGAATCGAGTCAGTTACAACAAGTGCTTTTGCACCTCCCCCACCCGACCCTATTTTCCAAGTATCTCCCTTATCAGTTGAACGGTATATTCCACCGGCAAACGAACCTGCAATGAGGGTCTTACCACTTACGGCAAGAGCTTGTATATCTGTCGAATATCCAAACGGTCCGGTTGGTGTCCATTGAGCTTTCGAGGTAAACACCGTGAGTACAAAAACAATACACATCAGTGGTGCATTAGATGATATACAGAGTTTGAAGATGCTTTTCATGGCGTGAATGGTTGATGGTTTAGATTATTAAATTTCTATAGAGTGAAACTGCTATTTAAATAATAACACAATTTTGGTGATTTTATCACGGGAAGCTAAGAACCCCACCCTGCCCTCCCCTATTGGGAGGGTTCTAAGACGTTGTATTTTTTAAGGAATCCCACAGTTGAAACCGTGGGCTACGGGAAGATTCCGATTTCTTCTCTTCCTCCTTCCCTGTAGAGGAAGGTTGGGATGGGGTTCTTAGCCGATTAAAAGATAAGCAAACTCTATCTTGAAATTACAATTGGAATGCTGCGAATAGTACCATTATCTTGATATTGCACCATATACATTCCCTCCGTTAGATGAGCAACAGACAGCTTTTGATGCGGGAGTACTGCACTCCACTCATATATCTTCTCACCCATCATTGAATATAAATTTACCCAACCAACTTCCTTATCTGTTTGGATACTTATTGAAGTGCTTGAGGGATTGGGAGTAATAGATACTGCATTTGTTTCGGCATCATCTTGTTCAGAAACAGAAACAATTCCACCCGTCAACCTCTCGCCTGTTTTTGCATCGAGACCTAGCCATTGCACCCTTTCTCCTGAATTATTATTATAACTAACCATATTCCAGATTGTCCTTACAGGTTGCTTAGCTAGATAAGAATCCGGTACACCTCTCTCTAAGAAAAAAGATCGAAAAAATCCCGCATATGTTGTAACACGAAATTTGTAAATCGAATCACTGTCGAACCATGAATTCTCAGGAATACCAAGCGTATCCGCATATTTTGTTAAAGGCTTGTAAATTTTTTCTTTTGTAATGGTAACAGGTGATGCAATTTTAAGAGATGCTGTTACGTTTAACATTGTATCACTATGTAGGAAAGGAAGTTTGCATTCAAATATCCATTTGTAAGCATTGCCATTCCATCCTCTGTAACCTTGTCCTGTATGATCAATATCTATATAGCATAAGAGAGTATCATACGCATCTATTTCTTTTTCAGGGTATGCCTTAAAAAGTACCGGAGTAGTACCATGATCCAATTCAATTTCCTTGCAGACGAAACGCCATGCTCCTTTGGCTGTCATGGGTTTTATTGAATCCTGCACAGCAAAGACTTCGCTTGTGAAAAGTATAAAAAAGGCTAGTAGCAATGTAAGTAAGTAGTTAGTGTTATTCATGATGTTAAATGGTTGATCAATAATTTGGTTGCCGGCATCTAATTGAATTTATACTTTTTATTTTAATACACAATAGAATCCCTCGGTTGAAACCGTTGGCTATGCAGAAGTTTATCGATTCCCATATTGAATCCCAAGGTTGAAACCGTGGGCTATATTGAAGATTTCTTACGGTCCTCTTCCTCCTTCCCAGTATGGGAAGGTCGGGATGGGGTTCTTCACTCCTCAAACAACCCCTCACTTCTCCCTCTCCTCAGCCCAAAATGCCGATACGCCAGTTCTGTAGCCTCACGTCCTCGTGGGGTGCGGTGCAGAAACCCCTGCTGAATCAAGAAC
>CALMMI010000436.1 GCA_937868245.1 uncultured Ignavibacteria bacterium
TCACTTCCAAAGCGAGGCAAATATGAGAATTTTTACTTCATTAAAACTTACTCGAATACTCCTTACCGTTGTTGCTGCAATGCTTTTTGCAGCGACTCCTTCATATTCTCAACGGTGGGAAAAAATAGAACTTAACGAACCTTTTGCAAGCAACTACTGGTTGGATATTTTCTTTCTGCCGTCTAACCCTCAACTTGGTTGGGTATGTGGTTACAAAAGTATGATAATGAGAACAATGGATGGTGGTCTTACGTGGGCAGGTACAACTGTAGAACCAACCGGAACCGTTCAACTGGAGAGCATTCATTTCCCTACCCAATCTGTTGGTTATGCCTCCGGCTCCAAAAATATTTATAGAACAGTTAACGGTGGTGCTTCGTGGCAGAATGTAACACCGGACAGCGTTAGTTCACTATGGGGATGCTATTTTATTAATGCTGACACCGGAACCGTTATCGGTAGTGGTTGTGGTACATTAAAACAACAATTTTTCAGTACTACTAACGGCGGAACAACCTGGAAAAGATTTTTCGGTTCAGTATCAAATAGTGGACTTACCGATCTTATCCTAGACCAGACAGGCAGCGGCTACGCAATTAGCAGCCAGTGGCTATGGAAAACCTTAGATACAGATTCCGGGAAAATATGGCAACCATATACGCAAACAGGTACAATGACTTGGCACGAAGAGATTACCCATGTAAAACGTTCGTTTTTGATACCGTGCGCCGGAACCAGTTGTACAGGAAGCAATAATATAGACGACGGCGGAGGTATGAGATTCAGCACCAATGACGGTTCCGATTGGAGTAATTACAGTACTGTAAAACATAATTACGGTTCATTCTTACTGAGTGATTCGTCAGGATGGGTTTGCGGTTTAGGTGCTCAGATGTACTACACCTCCGATTACGGACAAACATGGCAGTTAAGAAACTGTGGAATCACTCAAAACTTAGACGACACATACTTCATCAACGACACCACAGGATGGGTTGTGGGCGATAAAGCAATTTATCATCTTACGTCTGCATACCGTTCAATCACTAAAAGCTCAATAAATTATGGGGATGCATGTTTCCCTGGTGTAAAGAATGATACCTTGTATGTTAAAATTTCGTCGTTTTTTCAGGCATACGGTACGGTTCAGCTAACGGGGAATGATAAAGATGAATTTCGAATAATTGAACCGGGATCCAGTTTTATTGCTCCCGCATGTGATTCGATGCGAATTGTCATTCAATTCCATCCTACCTCCGACGGAGAAAAGTTAGCAAATGTTACTATACGTTTTTCTGATCCATTTACAGAACTAACCATACCATTAACCGGAAAAACCAAACGGGTATCATCCTTCGCGACATCTGATACATTACTTTTCAAAGAAGCTCCTTGCGGCAAAGTAACCATTGATTCTTTGATTTTTAGAAATCCAAGTTCTGATACCGAAAGAGTTGTAAGGGTAGAACGTTTGAAGCAAGACAACCCGTTAAATCTTATCTCGCCATTACCGTTGGTTCTTATTCCAAATGACAGCAGCAGTCTAAAATTTCAAATTTTTCCTGTTGATACCGGTTGGATTACAACTTATCATTTGGTTACAATTGGTGTATGCAGCAAAGTTACAACCCAAAGGGCATACGGCACATCGCCGATAATAAGCACACCGGCAGACAGGACAATGCTGCTGAATTGTAATTCGTATATGCTTGATACGATTTATATCTCAAATACAGGCAACATGCCTTTGGTGATTCCCTCGTTGAGAGTACTCGGTATTGATTCCAATGATTATAAAATAATTGGTTTTACCTCGGGTGGATCTTTACCCCTTACCATTGCTCCCAAAGGAAAAACCGGAGTTATTCTCAGATTTGGTCCGGTTGCTGCCGGTCAGCAAAAATTAGCTATTCTAAGAATCGAAAACAATGACTCAACAAGTGTTCGTGGACCTATGAACCCTCGGGATGTATATCTTGTAGGTTTACTTGGCAGTTCTATCCTGAGTGTTTCCGATACAGTAATTAATTGTGGGGATATATGCTTAAACAGTACTGAAAAATTTAAGTTTAAAATTAAAAATATCGGTAGCGCTCCCGCTAAGATAACAGCACTCAACAATAAGGAGCGGACATTTAGCTTTTCAGCAAATATTGGGTCGGAGGTCGGACAGGTTGATTCCATAACTATTACTGTTTTCGCAACGCCGGATAAAGAAGGAATTATAAACGATACATTACGTTTCACATTAGACCCTTGCGGGGAGAATTTTGCAGTAGCATTATATTGCAGAGGTGTCAATACAGCACTTGAAAGTTCACCCGTTGAGCTTCGTGAGACAATCCAAAGCAACCGTATAGTAAAACGGAGTATCTCGGTAAAATCTACCGGGAACGTACCCGCTATTATTAATTCCATTACTCTCACTCCTCCACGTCCTGACTGGAGGTTAGTTGATATTCCACCACTGCCAGATACGCTTGATGCTAATGAACAGTTATTAGTAAATGTGGAGTTTTCTGCCGCAGATGATGCTCTCTTTACCGGAAAAGTATGCTTTGGTGCAACCGAATATTGCCCTGTTCAAATCTGTGTACCCATTCAAGTACAAAGTGTAGCTTCCCGTATTGGATTTTCGGTATCTGAGCTTGATTTCGGTGATAATTATTGTGTATTGCCAAACAGCAGAAAAACACTTAGAGTCACAAACGAAGGAACAGTTAGAGATACCATTAATATTGCTCTTACTAAGGGTTCACCTGTTTATACTCTTGTAAACCCAAGCTCAGGTTCGCTCGAACTTGATGGAGGAATTTCAGGTACTGTCGAAGTAGAGTACAAACCAACAAGCGAGGGAATTCATCTCGGCGAATTGTCAATTTGGTCTGTTAAACAGGATACAGTTAGATTTTCAGTACCATTACGTGGTTCTTTCGCACGAACCAATACAACGGTAACTTCAACAATCCCAAAAAGAATACTTGAATTATGTGATTTGCCTGTATATGACACAGTGGTTTTACAAAACACAGGGTCAATTACCGATACAATCTTAATCACTTCGAGTTCTACTCAAACAGGGTTTAGTATCTCTCCCTCAGACATGATAATACTACCACCGGGTTCAACACAATCAGCAATTATTACTACTGCACCACCTGCATTTCAATCCATAGGAACTTATCCACAAATCTATACCTTTACTTGTAATTGCTCCGGAAAATTCGATGTTCAGGTGGAATGTACTATAATTCGCCCAAAACTACTTATCACTCCGCCATCATTAGATTTTGGAAGAATTTCACAAGGTGATACAAGTTTTCAAGAAATTATAATTAGTAATCCGACATCAACTCTCAAAAAAGTCTTTGGAGTTGAACTGGAGAACGGGACACCTGATTTTACCTATGTAGCCCCCAATTTACCGCTTCTGCTCCAACCTGGAGCCAAGGATACCCTTCCTATCCGTTTTATAGCCTATTCCGAAGGAAAACATACGGGTGTTTTACGTATTCTTGAACAATCATCTTGCCGCGATACAACAATCATTGATTTGAAAGCCGATGTATTCCACGAGAGTTTCAGTGGAAAAGTTGTATTGGATGAATACAGCACAAAATATGGTGCATTACTTACAATTCCGTTACACCTTGAACAATCTCTTTTATCGTCCGGTATTGAAAAACTTACCTCGGAGATTGAGTTTGACAATAAACTGTTGATGATTATCCATGTAACCCGTGCCGGAGATACAATCCCCTACACTTTAGAAAAGGGACTTTTAACAGTAGTTCAAAATTCGACACCAAATGATACCCTTGGTGATTTTGGCGAAGTATTTTCGATTAATGCTCTTACCTTGCTTTCTGCACCGGATACAACTACGCTTCACATCAAGAAATTTGAGATTGAAGCAAGAAAAGATATCACAATTGAGAAAAAAGACGGTTTCCTGACAATTGACGATGGCTGCCATATTGCTCTGGGGCTTACCGCAATGCCTACGCTTACAACACAAATTTCTTCTCCAATTCCAACTCGTGATAAGATTGAGCTGCTTCTTAAATCAACAATAGGTCAAGTAGCAAATATTACGATTACCGATATTGTGGGTGAAACAAGATATTCAGCTTCTACTTCTGTAACTCAAACGCCTTCCCTATTTTCAATTTCGACACACGAACTACCTGCCGGGGTGTATTTCTTAACAGTAAGTTCATACGGAAGAACTTTCCGTGAGAAGATTGTGGTAGTTAAGTAAGTATATAAATGAAATGAAACACCCCATTAGATTTGTGTAATCTAATGGGGTGTGCTGTTTTACAGGACTAAGGACGCTAATCTGGAGTTAGCAATTCAAGTCATGACAATTACTTACCGATGCACACTGAATAGTTATAAAATCACTTTATGTCAGGTCGGATGTTTACCACCATGTATTAGGTTGTTATAAAATTGTAGTGATGCACCGTAGTGCATCTCAGAGGCCTGGAGTTTCCCACAGTACAGGAAGGCACACTGCAATCTCTACATTATAATTACTCACAGCACGGCAGTAAACAACCGACCTTCTTTTTTATGCGTATCTGCGGAAAATCAGTTGCAAATGCCACGACTTTGTTGTTTGATATTTTTATATCCTGACAATGCGCGTCTGAATACTACCGCTATTCCAAAGAGATGTTTCACAGGAAGGTCGGTTGTACCAACCGACTATCACCACTTACCATATTTGGTATTGTGTTAAGGTCGGATGTATGCCGTCGTGCATTGTTTTTGTAAATCAATTATGGGTCAGGCCGGTTGCTACAACCGACCTTCCTGCTAAACGTATAATACGGAAAGTAGTTTGTAGCAACTGACTTGACTTTTGTAGTTTTTTTATAACATAGCAATACACAACAGTAATATATTTACGCTTGTTTGATTTTCATGCAGCAGCTTAATTTTATTTTTCAATTGTCCAACAAACAACTTCTCGACAATTTGCTCTCCATACAATTGCTTCATAACTAAAGAAGCCCGTCAGATGTAAAATCAGACGGGCTTCTTTGTTAACTGCTTAGTAAGATTATTCTTTAATAATCTTACGCATCCATTTTTGTTCACCTGCCGTTACCGTAAAAATATACGTTCCTGCGGGGAATTCTTTTACTGAAATAGTTTGATTCACAGATAACCCGTTTGCCGGGAACTGAAACGATTCCATCTTAGTGCCATTAGTGTTTGTAATTTCTAGATATACATCATTTGACGATTTCATTGTTACATTAAGGGTAACTGTATTGATTGTAGGGTTAGGGAAAATTTGCAATGAGTTTGCATATTGATCCTCGTCCACACCAACAGCACCAATTGTTTCTTCATTGGATAAAGTTCCGCATCCACCTGTATTGAATACCATAACTGCCACTTTTTTCCCAATTTCCGTTTTAGCAGGTATAAATTTTTGCGATGTTGCACCCGGTACATCCACACCGGCAATCTTCCATTGATACTTGGAATTTGGAGTTGCAATAAGAGTATCCTGAACTGCCGTAATTGTAGGTACAGGAGGAGCAGGAGCTGCCTTAACCGTATAAGCTGCAGATGTGCCGACACAACCTGTTGAATTTGTTGCCGTTACGATATAAACTCCTGGTTTAGTTACAACGAGCTTACGGGTAGTGTCATTTGGTTTGTCTGTATTCCATTTAAGTTTATATGCTGTAAAGCCGAATCCTACATCCAAGGTAATCGGTTTTCCTTCACAAGCTGAAGAATCGGCAACATCACCTTTGATAACAGGTATTTTTTTGGCTGCCACCGTAACAACAGTAACAGGTGAAGAACCTGAACAGCCCGAACCATCTGTACCTACAACACTATAGTTACCCGTTTGTTTTACAAAAATAGATTGTGTAGTTGCACCTGTTGACCATCTATATGATACAAAACCTGCATTAGCTGTTAATTGTACACTATCGCCGTCACAAATTGATGTTTTACCACCCGAAACAGCCACAGTAACGGCAGGAGCATTACAATTAACAAGATCTACTTCCCATACCCCACGCCCGAACGTACCTGCACGAAGTTTGCTTGCAGTATAATTAATTTCAACTGAGGCAACAATAACATTTGGCAAACCTTCATTATACTGTATCCATTGCCCCGTAGAATTATCTCGATAATAGACACCTACATCAGTTCCTACATATAATCTGTCGGGTGAGTTTTTTTGATACACCAAAGAATTGACCGGGATTTTAGGTAAACCTTCAGATATATCTGTCCATGAATTTCCTGCATCATCAGATTGGAATACTGATCTACCGCTAAATCCTGTGGCAGTAATCCATATTTTCCGTGGTGAAGTAGGATGTACAGTAATGCTGCTTATACTTCCGGTTGGCAAGGTAACAGGTTCCCAAGATGATCCTCCTGTTGAGGTTTTATACATTGCATCCGGACTTCCTGCATATAAATAACTATTAGAAGATGGCGCAATAGCTAGATTTGTTAACGTTTGTATATTATTAAAATTAGATATTTTAGACCATTTATTTGCTGCATATTTCCAAACATTACGATACCCGACATATACACCTAATGCAACAGTAGGATCAAGAACATAAGGAGTAATCCACGCCCCACCTTCAGTACCACCTGTAACAAAACTACTTGCGGCAAAGCCTGAAAAATTAGCTCCACCATCTTGAGAACGACCAATAGAACCATTTTGCGAGGCAGCATACATGTTTCTCGGATTGGTTTGGTCTATAAGACACAACATACCATCACCACCATAGACCTGAGCCCAAGTAGTTTGGTTTTTCATTAGATTTGTACCATTATCCTGAGCACTGCCAATAATTGTATATGCACTGCTTGGTGAAGAACTGATACGGTAAAATTGCATTATCCCCATACCTGCACTTAAATCACTCCATGTATTACCATTATTTTTTGTTTGAAACACCCCGCCATCTGTCCCTGCAAAAACTGCCGATGTATTATCTTCCGTAGTTACCAAATCATGAACATCTGCATGTACATAAGGTTTACCTCCTGCTCCTGTCCAATGAGCACTAACAGTCCAAGTTCCTCCGCCATTTGTTGATTTCCAAATATTGATACCACCAATGTAGATAGTATTTGCATTTACAGGAGATACGGCAATAGCAAGGTCGTAGTAACCTTGTTGAGTGTAATCAAAATCATCCGAGCCGTCTAGTGCTCTTCCTAAAATGTTGGGCGTAGTAGCCTTAACCTGCCAATTAGCTCCGGAATTTGTGGAGGAATAGAACCCGGCAAATCCACCTCGTCCAGCATAATCTGTACCTGGCCCGCGTGAACAAAGTGCATATACAACCTCAGGATCATCCACTGATACGCCTAATGCAATTCGCTCTACCCCATTTTTACCAGATCCTGAAATTCCTGCAGGAAGTGCTTTCCACGAAACACCTTCGTTAATAGAATGATATATGGAGTTTCCAATCGAAGCATAGATGAACGTAGGATCATCGGGTTTAAATTCCATATCATTCACATTACCACTTAGTGCTTGAGTCCATGTTGTACCACCATCAACTGTACGGTAAATTCCCCCATCCGTACCCGCAAATAATATTTGCGGGTTAGTTGGTGAAATCAACAAGCGGTGTATTTTACGCTGAATTGAAGTTTGCCAATTTAGTCCTGTTGGCTCCCATGTTGTTCCACCATCTGTAGATTTAAGAACCCCCACACTATAACTTACTGGATTTTGAGTACTTGCAAATGTAGCATCGCCATCTCCGGTTGCAATGTAAACCAAGTTTGGATCTGAAACAGTAGTTGCAATATCGGTAACGCCCATCGATGGAATACCATCGGTTTTAGGTTTCCAGGTCACTCCTCTGTCAGTACTTAGCCAAGCACCGCCTGCTGCAGTTCCTGCCCAAATATTATTAGGAAAATCCAAGTTCAGGTGGATTCTATTTACTCTACCTGCTCCACTGCCTTGAGCAGCACCGAAAGGACCAACTTCTTTCCATTTAGATTCAGTAGGGGAAAGTGTTTGTGCACCGTCTTTTTTCAAATGGCGCATCTGCTCTGCTTTTGATCTTGCACTTTCGTTATATAGTACCATTGGATTCGGGAATTTTCCATCTGGTGTAACCCTTTGCTGCCAGAACCATTCCCAACGTTTGTATTGTGCATATCCTCCTGCTTCGGGAAGTTCTTTTCCTTCTTCGTCATCAATTTTGATATTTTTATAAAACTCGTTTACTTTCTTTTGAATCTCGAAGAAATTAGGTTCGGTTGTTTGCTTTTCCTGAGCACGAACAACTGTGAAACATCCCGAGAAAATCAAAGAAGCCAGAAGCATTTTTTTTAGGTTTTTCATTTTGACTCTATTTTATAATAAGTTCTGTTTATTACTACTTAATTCTTAACGTATCTATCTTATTTACTATACCTTTACAGGGAGAATAACGACGGGTATACCTTCGAAGTATAATTTTCTTTGAACAGCAAATACTGTGTAGTTATGCAACCAACGTGTTACTATGGATTCTTTCGGGAAAACGACCTGTCCGCCAAAGAAAATAGCATTTGGAAATCTTTTTACAATGGCTGGGGCAATATCCCCCACGATATTCACTACATCCGTACCCACACCACAAGAATTTTCAGCATACAAGCCATTATGCCTCATAAAGTTGACATACTTCTGCGATTCTTCTGCGATATACTCTTTCAGAGCCTCAACTTCTTCATTTCCTTTAAAATTACCGGCGTCAATTACACCTGCCTGCACAAAAACAAAATTCTTGAATACTCCATCGAATGCTCTCATTACTGTGAACAAAGTATGAAGGCCAAGACCGCTAAAGCCATTCACGAGAAAAACAGCTGTTTTAGCACGGTAATCCGGATGACGAAGACTCTCTGATAAATCTGCTTCCTTTATAGGACGAATAGACTTCTCATCTATTACAGTAAGTACTGTGTCGTCTAATCTCTTGAGGAGTTTTGACGTATTTGTATAATGTCTTTTGAAGGACATTACCAGTGCCGCCAGACCTCCCGTTAGTACCAATGTTATCCATCCGCCTTCAGCAAATTTGATAATCACAACTGAAATTAAAATAAACGTTGTCATTACCAAACCGATACCATTCACAGTTATTTTCTTCTTCCATTGCTTGAATTGCTTGCGAACTTGAATCCAATGTTTTACCATCCCCAGCTGGGAAAGGGTAAATGTAATGAACACATTAATCGAATACATAACCACCAGTTGGTGTACCGATCCACCTGTTACATACATCATTACTGCCGCAGCAATTCCCACCAAAAGAACACCGTTTTGGGTAACCAAACGGTCACTAAACGTTGCAAACCTGGTAGGGAACCATCTATCCAACGCCATATTTGAAAGTATCTGAGGTCCGCCTAAAAACCCAGTTTGTGCAGCTACAAATAGTAAAACAGCTTCAGAAATTAAGACCACCAGAACTGTAGAATATCCTAACGTACTTCCCCATCCTGCTGTTATTTGTTCAAACAACACTGCATTCAGTGTTTTTCCTTCCACATGCTTAACGTTAAAGAGTGCGTATGCAACCATCAATCCCACCGCTACAAACGCAAGTGACCATGCCATATAACGCATAGTTTTCTTTGCAGTAGCTACTCTTGGCTCACGTAAAATAGGCATCGCATTACTTACAGCTTCAATTCCTGTATATGTACCGGCACCCATACTGTACGCCCTTAACATCAATACTATTACACCCCAAAGTCCTAAGTTTGATTGAGCATCACTAAAGTTCGTCATAGTCTTTCCTGCTACAGCAGGAATATCCCCGGCATGGAGAGCAATTACATAAATAATAGCTGCAACATGTGTCACTACGAATATTAAAAAGATTGGGAGCAGAAAAGTTACAGATTCTTTTAC
>CALMMI010000437.1 GCA_937868245.1 uncultured Ignavibacteria bacterium
GTTCGATCCTGTTCCGGCAATTACTTTTACGCGTCCTGCGGCTCGTTCAATTGTAAACCGTATTACCGATACCTTTTCCTGATACGACATTGTTGCAGCTTCGCCGGTAGAACCACATGGAACAATCCCTTCGATTCCCTGCTCTATTTGAAAATCAATAAGTTTTCCCAAGGAATCAAAATCGATAGATTCGTCTGGTAAAAACGGAGTTACAAGTGCGGTTGCTGTTCCTGTAAATGAAGTCATTTGTACTAAGAATGAAATTTATTATGTGAGTGTTACTATTTAAAGAGTCTTATAATTACTGAGGTTACTGTTTCGGATTCCATACGGCATTATCTATCAATCGGGTTGAACCAATTTTTACCGCAACAAGAAATACTATACTATCTTCCTCGGAAAACATATCCGGTTCGTCGAGTGTTTCGGCATTTGCTGCTGCAGCATAATGTATGTCGATATTTTCAAGGGTCAGGAGCGTTGTTTTGAGTATTGCATTCAACTGCTCACGGTTGCGGATGCCTGACTGAACGGCGTTCAGCGCACCTGCAATTGCCTTGGAAATAACAAGCGATTGATTGAGCTGTACATCCGAAAGATATACATTACGCGAACTCAGTGCCAAACCTTCCACTTCGCGGATTGTAGGTTGAATAAGAATTTCAATATCGAGATTCAAATCTGCTACAAGACGTTTTATTACCAACGTTTGCTGATAGTCTTTTTGCCCGAAAACAGCCACACTCGGCTTTGTAGCCGTAAATAACTTTGCAACCACTGTTGCTACACCGTCGAAATGTGTGGGACGGTACACACCTTCAAACTTTTCGGTAATTCCGTCGATTGAAATAGTTGTTGAAAAGCCTTTGGGATACATTTCCTCCACGCTTGGAGCAAAAAGGAAATGCGCTCCGGCTTGTTCTGCAATCAGGCAATCCTTTTCAAAATCTCGGGGATACTGTGATAAATCCTCGTTTGCTGCAAACTGCATCGGGTTTACAAACAGAGTCAGTATTACTGCATCGGAAACTGCGGCGGCTGCATGTATCAAACTTGCATGACCGTTATGGAGATACCCCATTGTGGGTACTACTCCAATGCGTTTGCCATGCGTACGGAGAGTATCCGCTTTGCGTTGCATTTCACGTATGCTTCTGATAATCTCCAATGCCATAATGACCTGTGCGTTTGCCCGTAATTGCCTAACCTTGTAATACAAAGATAACTAAAGAATTTTCAACAGACAATCAATTCTCGATGCCCTGCAATCATTTACGCTACATAACTATTTTATTTCAAATTCATCTTAGTGAAGTGACTTCATTCTTAACCGCAAATTCATTTTGAAGCGAGATTGGGCACGTAAATATTTTAACATTCACATGTTTATCCCGTACACGTGTTGCAACCCACTCACTCGAATTACCGCTAACACCTATAAGCAGTGAATCATTCAAGCCCGCAAGGTACTGTTGAAGATATGGGTCACTGAACGGATATTGATGCGGTTTTCTGTCGGTTATCAAAACACCTGTCAAGCGTTCTTTTAAGGGAAAAATTTTAGCATCAACATACTTTCTTTTTACAACCAACGGGATGGTTTCACCACCTGCAAAAGTAGTTTTAATATCGACCTGCGGCTTCATTATCTGAACGGTTAACAGCAGTACGGCACTTGCTACTCCAGTTCGAAACATTGCCTGCCTTCTGGTATTTGAAAATAAAATATAGAGGAGGGCAACCGAACATATACAGGCAACAGGTATTGCAAGGTTGGGTGACTGAACAGCTGCAATTTGCAAATCAACCGCCCAGGTATTTATAGAATCTGTTACGTGAATGCAGCTGGACGCCGCAGCGGCAAATGTGGTAGCAATTCCCCAATTTATCGGTATAAAAATCAAGCTGCAAAATGCCCATACCATGGCAATACTCATAAATGGTATCGTCAAAAGGTTCGCAAGGGGCGACACAACTGAAAATACCGAGAAATAATAAGCAACAATCGGTGATACGATAACTGATGCAGCAAACGTAAGGGCGAGTGATGTGATTAATAGTTCCCGTAGCCATAATCTAACAGGAAGAATCATACTTAATCCATATCGAAACGGATTATATAACAATGTTATTCCTACAATAGAGGCAACTGACATTTGAAATGCTGCAGAATAAATAACCCCGGGCAACAATATCATTTCAACTACTACCGTAAGTGCAATGATATTTATCACCTTAATTCGCTGTTGAAGCAGATATGCAATTAGGGTTAGTTCTGCCATTATTCCTGCCCGCAGAGCTGCATGTTGGCTTCCGCTTACCATTATGAAAATTGTAAGAAATACGGTAAAAACTACGAATTTAATCCATCTCTTTCGAATAAACCCAAGTATTATAAAAACTCCTGATGAAATTATAGCAACATGGAAACCGCTTACCGACAGCAGGTGAGATGTACCGGAAAGCGAGAATGCTTTTCGTGTTTCAGGGTTTATTTTGGTTTGGTCACCAAGCAGTAATGCGGATACTACTCCGGCGGTTTCTTTAGGGTACAGAGAACGGATACCATTATTTATAGCACCAACAGATGCATACATGAGGTTTGAAAAGCCGCTCGAACTTTCCAACAACGCAACTTTTTTTGGATTTGCAATGGCGATAAATTGGACATCATTTGCAGCACAGTATTGTGCTTCGTTTAACTCACCTGGGAGTGAGGATTTTTGTGGCAGCCGAATTTTTACATCCGAGTAAATACGTGCCCCCGTTTTAAGGAAATTCTCGCGCTTGGTAGGATTATACACACTCATGATTATTCTGCAAGGGTCGATAGCAGGCATTGCTTGAGCATCTACTTTTCCTTCGACTATACATTTGAATGATAGAGAATCTTCTCGAAGAACGGATGTAACTTCCCCTTCAATAACAGCCGGTATTTCTCCGATTGACCTTGACGGAAGGTGTAACCCTACAGAACTAAAACCCACCCAAAAACCTATCACTAAAGAACATATCCAAAAGGATGCAGTATATCGTTTGAGAATAAATAATCCTATACCAACCGCCACACATAGTCCGAATGCAATTGCAAAACCTACAATATTCCATGAAAATGCCAATTGAAAATAAATCCCCGCAGCAACACCAAACAGTAACCGTACAGCGGGGTATTGAGTTGGGATAAATTTTGGGGGTGATTTCATAAGAATATTATTCTATTTTAGCATTGATGTAAGATTATTCACCTTACCACCAAAACAGGAATAAACTGAACTTCATTACCAATCTTCATACAAATTCTATACATTCCAATTGGCAATTCTCTAACAGAAATATGGAATTCAGGTGCTCCTGCTTCAGTATCATGATATGACTCCAAGTTTTCAATTCCTAGTGCTGAAATTAAAGACAATTCTACACGACTATGATGTGCTATGGAAACTCGCAATGTGATTTCTTCTGATGCAGGTATCGGGTAAACCATTGCTTTAGTATTGTTTTTGGCGGGAGCCGTTGTTTCTTCAATTCCGGTAATTGTCGATACCGGATTACATAAATAAACAACAGCGCGTAGACCTTGATTTGAAACATAATCGGAGCCGATAAACCATATTTCATCATCACTATTTCCAAGAATGAAATCAGTAGGAGTAAATGCATTACTAGCTCCTACAAGCCTATTATCAGATTTTATACTCCCATCTTTGTTAACTTCTATAAAGCCAGAATTAAATCCTTTTTGTGGTATCCCCCAAACTGCATAATACCCTGAACTCAATTTCTGAAATTTTTCAAAACTTTGCCATAGAGGGGTGTTGTATTCCCATAGTAATCTTCCTTCAGAACCAATTTTAGCAACATAACCTGTTGTAATTATGTTTCCGGCTGTGTCTAAAGAATTAACCCACCCTGAAATAAGAAATTCTCCCCAACCAATATCAGCAATATCAGTTAGTCGAATTGAATTGTTTTTTTCTATATGTTTTTCATTGAGTAGTGCTCCGGTAGAAGAGTATGTTCTTTGGACAAGCCAACGAGATGAATCGCCTTGTCCAATATAAGGATTTGCGATTACTATT
>CALMMI010000438.1 GCA_937868245.1 uncultured Ignavibacteria bacterium
ACTTCGGGAAGAAATCATGAGTAAGGATAAATTTTTTTTTTTTTTTTCTCACGACCTTCGTAGTCCGTTTGGTAATGTACTCAAATTATCTGAATTTTTGATAAAAAATATCAATACATTAAGTATCGAAGATATTCATGAAATTGCTGGTGACATTCACGAATCGGGGAGAACTGTATTTAATCTACTCGAAAATCTGCTGCAATGGGCAAAAATTGAATCCGGCAAAATGATAGCAAACCCGTCAGTTATCAAATTGCACCAAATGGCAGAAGACATTGAAGATTTGTTTAAGAAAATAGCAGAAGCAAAAGGTGTTGAGTTATATTTGGATATTTCTGAGGACATCACAATTTTTGCAGATAACAATATGCTTTTTTCAGCCGTACAAAATTTAGTTTCAAATGCAATCAAATTTACAGAAAGGGGAGGCAAGGTTTCCCTTTCTGCCAAATCTTCAGACCCCAGAACAATTATCAGAATCAAAGACACCGGTATAGGAATGTCCGAAGAAGAGCAAGGTAAACTGTTCTTAAGAGCATATCACTTTACACAAACCGGAACTGCAGGGGAGCAAGGAGCAGGTTTAGGGTTGATTCTTAGCAAAGAGCTTATAGAGAAGAATAACGGGACAATCAGTGTGGAAAGTGTTAAAAATATTGGGACAACTTTTATAATTGATTTGCCGGGTACAGCTCCCGAATCAGTTTGAAATTTTACCATTCTCTTCAATCCCACCGAACAATAATCTAATGACTAACATTGCACGAATTTTTGCAGTAGCAAGAAAAGATATTAAGAGTGAATTGCGTACCCGCTATGCAATTACAGCAATGGCTTTGTTTATTCTCACTACAATTTCGATGATAGTATTTGCAACTGTTGGGGAAAAATTCAATCCCGAGCTTGCAGCAGGTGTTCTATGGATTATCATGTTCTTTACTGCCATGACAGGGCTTGCCAAATCCTTTGTTAGTGAGGAAGAACGTGGCACAGGGCTACTATTGCAACTATCTACAACGCCAACCTCTGTATATTTTGGTAAATTTTTTTTTACAACATGTCTTTCTATTGTTCTTAATATTGCAGCGATACTTCTTTTTTTTCTATTTACAGGACTTGAAGTAAAAAATTGGTTGATATTTGGAAGTATGATAATTCTCGGTAGTGTAGGGTTGGCAGCTTCAACAACAATTATTTCTGCAATAATCTCTAAAGCAGGAACAAAGAATGCTTTGTTTCCTGTGTTGGCTTTTCCATTGTTACTGCCGCTCATTCTATCGGGAGTTCAAACTACTATCATATCCTTCGTAGGTGCAACGTGGGCTGAGGCTCAAGGCGACATTATATTGATGTTGTGTTATTCTGTTGTAGTAATCGCCTCATCAATGCTGTTGTTTGAATATGTTTGGGTTGAATAAAACCGGTATAACTTTTTAAACTAAGACTGCCCGATTGTGTAAACAATCGGGCAGTCTTAGTTTAAAAAGCAATTGCTATTATTTACTTTGCAACTTCGAAAGTTCCTTTGTCCATTTAGCTGATGAATTTCCGGAAGCATTTAGTATGTCAATAGCTTGATGAATCTTGGCTACGGCAATTTCGGTATTACCCATCTTCATTTCAACAAGTCCTATTTCTCCTGTAATACTACCTTCTGCATCACGAATCTTCATGTTTTTAGCAATTTCCAATGCTTCGTTTAAGTACTTATGTGCTTCTGAGTTGTTACGGGATGAAGTGTACAACATACCTATTTGTTTCTTAATTCTCATTTCGCTGATTCTATCTCCGGCAGTTCTCTTTTCGTTAAGCTCTAAGAGTAGTTTTTGAATATCCGGTGTGTCAGTGTTCAGGTTTGTATTTTGTTTTACAATACCGCTCACGGTATCCTTATCTGTTAGCAAAGATTCTGATTTTTGACTTGAATTGTTCTCGGCAATTGTTTTTTGCAAATCCGTACCGGAATTTTGAATGGTATGGTTTGAATATGTTTGCTTGGGAGCAGCTGAAATACTTTTCGCTTTTACAGGAGAACTTTGAACAGATCTATCAGTGGAATTTACAGTATTTTCAGGCTGAGAAACTGTTTGTTGTTCTGTAACTACTATAGGGTTTGGCGGATACAGTTTATTATAAGCATAGTATCCGAGGGATGCTACCGTAACTAACCCAGAGCAAGCCATAATAAGTAAATTCCAATTGAATTTAATATCAAAGATATTAGGAGGAAGAATTGGAATCGGTTTTACACTCCGTGAATCGCGAACCTTTTGAGCAATTTCATCTTCCACACTCTGAAGAAAAGCC
>CALMMI010000439.1 GCA_937868245.1 uncultured Ignavibacteria bacterium
TGTTAGACGATTTGAAAAACGAAGTTTGCTTTTTGAAACTGAATCAACTTTATTTAAATAAATATCCTGGATGATGTATGCACCCCTGTAAAGGGATAAGTCTATATCTTCGATATGTCCGTAGTAACCATTCATTTCAGCCGGTGTTTTGTTAGCGTAATGCAATACAACATAAGGCAGAATAATGCGGATGGTAATAAGCAGGACTGTGACACCGATAATAATTTTATATTTTTTTTCCATGCTATTGAAGACTATTAATCTTTTTCATTAAGTGTCCTTAATAGCAGCTTTGCTACTGCCTCGGAAGAAGCCGGATTTTGCCCGGTTATTAGCAAACCATCTTGCATAGTGTAGGAGGTCCAATCTTCTCCTTTGGAATAATGGGCACCTTGTTTTGTAAGTTCATCTTCTAATAAAAAAGGTACTACTTTTGTTAATTTAACAGCTTCTTCTTCCGTATTTGAAAAACTTGTTAGCTGCTTTCCTTTTACAAGTGGTTCTCCATTATTAGCCTTTACATTAACCAAAGCCGCAGGAGCATGACATACAAAAGCAATTGGTTTTTGATGATTATAAAATGATTCTATTAATTGAATAGAGTTTTTATCAGTAGCCAAATCCCATAATGGACCATGACCACCTGGATAAAACACAGCATCATAATCTTGTTCCTTTATATCACTAAGTTTTAGTGAATGCTTCACTTTATCTAGTGCTGTATTATCTTTGTAAAACCTTTTTGTTGAAGGCGTTTGAGCATCCGATAATTCACTTTTAGGATCAACCGGTGGTTGACCTCCGTTAGGGGACGCGATTGTTACTTCAACTTCTGCATCTGCTAAAACATAATAAGGTGTTGCAAATTCTTCTATCCAAAAACCGGTTTTTTCTCCGGTATTTCCCAATTCGCCATGGGATGTTAATACTACTAATACTTTCATAACTTTTGTTCTTTATTGTAAGAATTATATTGTGGCAATTATTTTATCGTGATTTTGTCCATCAAATAAATCAATAAATGCCTGTGGAATATTATCGAAGACCTCAACAATGGTTGTTAGATATACAATTACATTGAGCAAAAAGAATGGCAATCCTTCTTATACTTTAAGTTTCCCTGAGGAAGTTCTTAAACAAAAGACGAACTGCCTTATCATCAGTCGGAAGACCCTGAATTATTTCTTTGAAAATAATTCAGGGTAAATTATTTTTGATTTCTGAGTTGAGCAGCATTGATGAACTCTTCACGATTATAAAACCCATCAACACTATTCGAATTGTGAATCGATTTATCTCCTTTGTAATGACGAACTAAATTTAATTCATAATCAAAATCTATGTCATCTCCCTTACGGAACCGTTTAGCTTTTGCAAAAGTTGAACTATCTATTTCATTGCTTTTAACCAATTTGTTAACATCATCAATAGTTGCCATTCCGATGGGAATAATCAAGTGATCTTCACCTTTCTTATTCAAAAATTCATGAACTCCTTCACTGTCAGGGATTTGATACGTATTATGTCCTTCTTCTATCAAGGTTTCATCTACTTCAACATCTAAATACACTACTCGTTCGGCAGTTTTATTTACAAGCAAATGATCTACTTTCCCAATGATGCGGTTGCTTGCATCTTTTACATCCCAGCCTCTCACATCACTATAATTTTCGGCTACTTTGTAATCCGGTAATTCATCCAGATCAAATAGATTTTTTTTTGTATTTGTCATCATTTTAATTTTAAAAGTTTAATACTAATTCATTTTTTTAAGAAGGTCAGCTGCTTTTGCAAAGTAATTCTTAACAGCATCTTTTTGCTGAAGTGTTAGTTCATCCGGATTTACAGATTCAGATGCTCTTTTTAACTCCTCAATATCAGGCGCCAAAGTAGGGTATTTTGCCAATTGGATTTTTTGTAGTATCGTAGTTAAAGTATCATCTGCCATTCTAATATTATCTGCATGTGTTGTTTTTAATGGATCTTTTGTAATCATATTTGCATGTTCCTTTATTTTTTCTAAATCTGACTGGATTACATATCCTACCTCATTTGCCATAGCACTTGTTGCATCAATTAGTTTTAAAAGTGCTTCATTTGAATATACATGATCAAGACTCATCTCTTTCTCAGTGCTTTCCACAAAATTGATATAAGCTGCAACAGTACTGTTATTTTCTTTTACCGATAATAGGTCGGGTTCATTCGTTTTACTGATGTACTCTTCAGTTACTGCTTTAGTATCTTTGTCGTTATCTCGAAATACTATGAAATATAAAAGCAAAACAGAGATGACTAAGCCAAATAATACCCAAGGCCAAATCATTTTTTTCTTTTCTATCTTAATTTCTGCCATAATAACTTTCTATTAAATTGATAAATGTTTTTTGAAAAACGTGTGTTTTTAATTGTAAATATTGACAGGACAAAATTAGGTGGATTTGATATGATAAGTGTTACACAACTTTGGGAATAACTTACATCATTCATACATTAATCGTTTTAGGTTTTGTAAGTCTATTACAGTGAGTTTCAAAAAAAACTATACAGTATAATGAGGAAGAGATTTTCATCAGATTAGGAGTGAATTGTCCTGAAACTATGCATCAACATTTCAGGACAATTCTTTTTTCACTTTCAACTAAGAATTTTTAACTAAACAGCTCAAAATTATCGTAATTTTGTAATTGTTTTAGAGGGTAATGTTTTAGTATTCCACAAGCAATTCAAATTGCGACGAGTTATTAAGAGGTGAAGGTTGCAATGGAAATGATTTTTTAACTACACCGAAACTAATTCCTCAAAACTTTACACATTACACATGAAGAAGTCTGCTTATTAGTAAGCAAACTATTTTTTCTTGCTATTTTAGTATTCAAATCTCAATCAGAAATTCAAACTATTCATCAAACCGGAGAAGATTCTATGAAAAAATTACTTTTACCACTACTTGTTGCCCTCTTTTGCTACCAAACTGTGTGTACGGCACAGTTGTCAGCCTCAAAAACACTTCCTACCGAAGATAACAGGATATGGGCACCGGTTACACTTACCCGAACAGAATCGGTACTATTTCCCGGTTCAAAAAACATCGCAGTTAAAATCGCAGCCAATTCTATATCTACTTCTTCCATTGCTCCTTTCACCTATTGTAAAGGCTCATCTGTTTCAGTCCCTTTCACTGTTTCGGGGACATTCAACGGAGACAATGTTTTCACAGCCCAGATTTCAGACCCGTCAGGTACATTTACAAATCCTACAACAATCGGTACTCTTACAGGAACAATCGATGGTACTATTAGTGGCACAATTCCACTTACAATTGCTAATAGCGGTACATATAGAATCAGAGTAATTAGCAGCAGTCCGGCAGTAAATGGTACTGATAATGGTACAAATCTAACTGTAAATCCACTGCCTGCCCTTTACTCTATTACCGGGAGCAGTTCATACTGTGCAGAAGGAAATGGAGTGGTTATTGGAGTAAGTAATTCTGAAATAGGTGTCAAATACCAATTGAAAAGAGACGGTGCAAATGTTGGGTCAGAACAAAACGGTAACTTTCTACCAATATCTTTCGGACCACAAAAAACGGTTGGAACTTATACTGTAGTTGCAACATTTACTGCAACCGGCTGCTCACAAAAAATGGCTGATAGCATAAATCTTACGATTAATCCATTACCTCAACAGTTTAATGTAACCGGTGGTGGAAGTTATTGTGCCGGAGGTAGTGGTAACCTTGTAGGTCTAAGCAGTTCCCAGCCAGGTGTATCGTATCAGTTATTGCGCTATTCTACAGAAACTGGTTCTCCTATCGGTGGAACCGGTGACCCGCTTTCTTTTGGGAATCAAACGGTTGGAGGACTCTATACTATTATTGGAAAAAATCTTCAAACAGGTTGCTCAATAGAAATGTCGGGCAATGCGAATGTTGTAGTTAACCCTTTACCGAATCAGTACGATGTTGTTGGAGGTGGAACATACTGCGAAGGTGACAACGGTGTAGCGGTTCTTCTATACTCCTCAGATACTAATGTTGTCTATCAATTGAAAGTTGACGGGGCTAATACAGGAGCTCCTAAAAATGGTACAGGTCTGGCTATTGAATTTGGTTTACAAAAGTTGCCCGGAGTTTACACTGTAGAGGCTACCAATACCAAGACTACTTGCAAATCTATGATGACCGGCTCAAAAACTGTAATACGCACGCCTATTCCTGCTAAACCAGTCATTACTAAAATAGGTAATGACTTATCCTCGAGTGCGAACACCGGAAACCAATGGTATATTGATCAACAGGTAATTCTGGGTGCCAATTCCAAAACATATTCACCTGTAGCAAGTGGAAAGTATTCTGTTATTGTTACAGATAAAGGTTGCACTTCGTTAATGTCCGATTTAATGGACGTTACCATTAATTCTTCTAAATTGTCAGCAGGATTTAATGCTGCCCCTACAACAGGAATAGCACCATTACTTGTTGTATTTACTGATGCTTCCACAGGTAAACCAAAAACTTGGAATTGGGATTTCGGTGATTCCCAAACAAGTACTGAGCAGAACCCATCCCATACCTATACAAAAGCCGGTAGCTATACCGTTACTTTGGTTGTATCCGACGGAACAACAAATGATACAAAAACAAAAGTAGCATTCATTGTAGTAGAGGAACAATCTGAGGTTGCCGCTAACTTCTCTGCAACTGTCACCGGAGGTAAAGCACCTCTTTTAGTTAAGTTTACAGATTTATCAACAGGGTCACCTACTGCATGGGAATGGGATTTTGGTGATGAAAGTGCTTTCTCTACTGTGAATAACCCTGAACACACATATAATACTGTTGGAAAATATAGCGTTACACTAACAGTTACAAAAGATAGCAAGCAATATAAAACAACTAAAAAAGACTTTATTACGATAGAGAATGCAAGTAATGCCCCTGATGAAGGTTTCAAATCAGGTGATATGACCAATAAGCATTTTACACTGATACCTAACCCAAATGATGGAATAGGTTCTATCAACTACTATTCTCCGCAAGTACAAAACATTACGTTGACTATGACTTCAATTCTCGGAAAGCAAATTTTAAGAAAAGAACTCGTAATGCAAAACGGTGAAAATACTATTCCTCTGGATGTAACCGGATTAGACGTAGCAGAAGGAATGTACTACATTACAATTCAGCATTCAGGTGGCACTATTTCTCGAATAATGCAGATTGTGAAGTGATAAACTGATAAATTAGAAATGCCGATAATTTCTTACTTTCTGATAAATTTGTTAGTCATTCTGAACGATAGTGAAGAATCTCCGTTTGTGTATCCGTCTTACTTATTTACGGTACAAGCGGAGATTCTTCACTTGAAGACTCATTTAGAATGACAAGTTACAGTAGTTGTTATTCGTTTTTACGATTCTATTAATCATCCTGCCTTATAGAAAATCTATTCAACTCCGCTTTTCTCAATCTCCAATCGGGTAAAAACTTATCCATAAAAGCAACAAACCTGTGGTTATGGCTTCGTTCAAGTAAGTGAACCATTTCGTGAACTACAAGGTATTCCAAGCTCTCCAACGGCTTTTTTGCCAGTTCTAAATTTACCCATATCCGTTTTTTTACAACATTACATGTACCCCACTTGGTTTTCATTTTCTTGATACCGAACTCATTAACCTTTACATTCATCACTTCTTCCCACTTGGCGAAGTATTGCGGCACTAAAATCTTCAATTGCTTGCGATACCAATTTTCGAGTATGTTTTCCTTTTGCTCTTTAGTCATCCCGGGTTTTACTTGCAGCAATAATTTGTCCTCCGTAATTGAAACCTTTGGATTGCCTTCGGATTCAATAATTTCTAGTACATAGGTTTTACCCAGGAAATAATGATTTTCACCCGAAATAAACTCTCGTGGTGATTCTCTCTCCTTGCTGAGCATTCTTGTCCTGTGCTGCTTTATCCAATCTAATTTGGAAACAGCAAAACTCTTGATTGCCTCCATATCCATTTTGAGTGGTGCAGAAATTTTGACGGTAGCCAGCGGAGGGTATATTCGTAGGTGAATATTCTTGATTTTCTTTCGAGTTATCTCGATTGGTATGGAATCAATTTCGATTTGGTGAACTGTAGTTTTGCCTTTTGGCGATTTTAGAAAATTTAACCATTTCATTGTCAGCTTTCAAAAAATCAATATTGAGACTAATTTATTCTTAACGAGTGATTATCTATTTGAATTAGCAGTATTCATTTTCAAAATCTGCTTATCTTGAACCCGAGACAAAAATATAATCATACAAAAAGCCCCAATCAATGCAAACAACATATCAGATTGTGTGTCCCAAATATCCCCTTGGGTCCCTAAGAATGATTCTGCGGATTGTCCTGAAACGATTGCAACGAACCATTCCAAAAACTCATAAAAGGCACTGACGGTTACACAGGTACAAACTGTTAAGAACGATAACCACATTCCTTTTTTCACAATCTCCTGACGGATAAACATCTCCCTGACAATCATTGCCGGGATAAACCCTTGAGCAAAATGCCCTACTTTATCATAGTTATTCCGACTTTGATGAAGCACATCTTTTATCCAATTGAAAAGCGGAACCTCAGCATACGTATAATGACCGCCAACAAATAGAATGTAGCAATGGATGAGAATCAACCAATATGTCAAATCTGTAAATCTAAACTTTCTATATGTTAGTATCAATATTCCCAGCCCAATTACAGCTGGAAACACCTCAAGAATCCATGTAAAATAGTCATGTGGATTAATGCCAGAAAGTACAAAACCCACTATATAGATGGTTATCAGTATCCAATATTTGATCATCATTAATTATATAATATAACCTTCACAATCTTACTTAGCTCCTAACACGCCCTTTCTTTATTGTGTAAATTACTAAATATTTGAATTTCAAGACAGTATAATTTTAGCTTTAATTCAGACTTGAGGCATCATCTGTTCGTATTTCATTGTTTACATTTTTACAGCCAAACAAATACATATCAAATACTTACTATATTTTCAGTTAACTATGATTACAATCTTCCCAAATATTCTTTCTTCATCTACATCATGAACTTGAAAATCCATTTGGTTACTTCAAAAAATAGCTGTATCTTTGTGTCTTCATTTTTAAGTCAATAAGCATAAGAGAAAAGTCATGAACAAAGTTGATGCAATAGATCAAATACAAATGGCAAAGGCACTTGAAGTGCGCCGCAGCAAAAGCGAATCAGGTACATCGGAGATTCCTTCGTTCCGTCCGGGTGATACTGTTGTAGTGGCTGTACGTGTTATCGAAGGTGAAAAAGAGCGCGTTCAAAATTATCAAGGAATTGTTATTGCACGTCGCGGATCTGGCATCAATGCTACGTTCCGTGTTCGTAAAGTATCAAACGGTGTAGGTGTAGAGCGTATTTTTCCGCTTTACTCACCTATCATCCAAAGTATAGATGTAGTACGTCAGGGTAATGCTCGCCGTTCTAAACTCTATTATTTACGTGGAATGTCAGAGAAGAAGATCAGAGCGAAACTAAGCTGATTTTTTTGGTATGGCACTCATAAAGTAGATTATTTACGGCAGACAAATGAATTTGTTTGCCGTTTTTTTATTTCCAAATCCGATGAAAATTTCCGGCTTTTCATTTGTCCGTAACGCAGAAATATTTGATTATCCGGTTTTGGAATCAATCACTTCCCTCTTGCCGATTTGCGATGAAGTAATCGTTGCAGTTGGTAAATCTGACGATAACACTCTTGAACTCCTCCAATCGCTGCAATCCCCCAAACTGAAAATCATCGAAACTGTATGGGATGATTCTCTCCGCCAAGGTGGTAAAATCCTTGCCGAACAAACTAACGTAGCACTTTCTCATTGCACCGGTGATTGGTGTATCTACCTTCAAGCAGATGAAATTCTCCACGAAGAAGATTACACTGTTATTCTTAGCGAAATCATACAAGCAGATTCTAACGGGGAAATTGAAGCTCTACTGTTTGCGTATCGTCATTTCTATGGAAGTTATGATTATCTTGGAGCCGGACGGCAATGGTATCGGCAGGAAATCCGCGTGATTCGTAATACAGGCAAGGTTATCTCTTGGGGAGATGCTCAAGGATTTAGGAAATTAGAGAACGGGACGCCCGAGAAACTCACAGCACACAGAATCAAGGCACGTATTTTCCATTATGGGTGGGTAAAACATCCACGTATTCAACAGCGCAAACAACTCTCATTTCATAAGTTATGGCACTCTGACGATTGGATGAAGGATAATATTCCGAATGTTGATGAGTTTGAATATGAATGCTATGAACTTGAACGGTTTAACGAAACACATCCGCGAGTGATGCAACAACGTATTGAACAGTCTAAAGAATGGACAGACCGTTTCGACAGTTCACGCCTGAAACCTAAACCATTACGTATGAAGATTACCGATGCAATTGAGCATCTGACAGGCTGGAGGATTGGTGAGTATAAGAATTTTATTGAGGTATAAAATTAGTTAAGAAGGCATTGTTAATTTAGAATAGTAAATGACTTGCCTAA
>CALMMI010000440.1 GCA_937868245.1 uncultured Ignavibacteria bacterium
AAATTACAACAGCTGATGATGGATTGCCATTTTCCTTCACTGCAAATTTGAACAGATGTGCATCTTTTTCAGCAATAATCTCGTTAGTAATGTCTTTAGCCGGTGTTTGTGATTCGTCAAGAGCTATAAAGCTTCCCAGATAAGTACTTCCTGATTTTAACGACAACTCCCCTTCAACAGAAGGCTTACCTTCTATGACCGATGTATCACGAACAGTGCAGATTGTTGTATCAAGCTTTTTACCGTCAGAATCAATACGGATTAACGTAAGGATAACGGTGGTTGCAGGCGGATGCTCATCATTTACAGGTGACGTTGCGGGATCTTTCGAGCATCCTATAAGAAGTGCGAGACCACTTATGAGTAATGCGATATATTTTTGCATAAAAACTCCTAATAATAAAAAAAGTTTAGACAATATTACTTGTCAACTCTAAAAAAATAAATCTCTACTCGTCAGGATATTCCCCGAAAGGAATCCTGACACGTAGAATAAAATTAATACCCGTATCTGCTATGAAATACCGGAAACGACTTAGATAATCACGATAATCTTTGTTGAGTAAATTCTGTACTCCAATATTGAGGTGCATTTTATGAGATTCCGATAGTGGAATCTCTGTACCTGCTGCCATATCAAACAACACATATCCTATCGGAGGATTCACATAATCACCATTTTCAGGGAATCGTGCTTGGCGTGCAACGAACTGTCCGCCTAATTCAACATAATTATGGTAAAATGTACCTATATCAGGAATATGAAAGTGATTGATTATTTTCCCTCGAGGGGCAGGTATTTGGAAGAGCGGTACTTTTGCGTCTAAATTTTGTCCGTAAATCCATGACAAAGATAAATCAGCCCTGTAATAATCCGTAAGAAACAACGATGTGTTAGCATCAATTCCCGCTATTAAAGCCGAAGTTTGACGATATTGAAAAACAGGAAAAGCCCCACGGAGAGTAAGAATGGAAGTCAAACTCGGCTGTGTATAAATGTATCCGTCGAAGTAGTGAGCGTACACTCCAATTTCAGATGAAGTGTGGTAAGTATTCACTTTTAGATTAGCATCCCAAGAAAATGCCCTTTCCGGTTTTAGTGTTCGGTCTCCTATTTCGTACTGAGCCGTGCCGTGATGCACACCTTCGGAATACAGTTCATTTACAGAAGGAGCACGAAACGCAGTAGATAGATTGCTTGAAAGTGAAACTTGCTTGGAAACTTGCCAAAATGCTCCAACAGATCCAGAAACTCCCATGTAATTTACAGTAGAGTCCGGTACATTCTTAGGACTAAACTTAAACGTGCGTTGGCTACGGATATCGAAACGCATTCCTGTACTAAAGATAAAATCACCCGTTGTAAAAGTCTCAACAGCAAATGCCCCTATCCCCGTCACAGAGAAATTAGGGATTAGATATGTTAGGCTACTGCCCACATTTACTTGGGCTATAGTGCTTATCCCAACAGTTCCATTTAATGAGCCGATAGGATTATGATGAAGTTTGATTTCAAATGAACCGCTCTCAAGATCAAGAGCAAATGATGGTGTCGCTATATTTGAGACAGAATCGGAATATCTTCTTCTGGCGTCAAACTCCTTACGGCTATTTAATTGATACCCGCACTGCACTTCAAATTGCCCTAATGATTCTACACGATATGCAGAATGCAATGACCACAAATCATGAGCAATCTCCTGTTTTGGACCAGTAATCGTATAGGAAAAATCGGATGCAGTCAGTGGTTTACCTGCGGCAATTGCCCTCAGCAAATCATCTTGATTGCCAAAATGCGATCCTACGTAAATTCCGAGTGTTGTTCCAAAATGAGAATAGTATGCTCTTGTAGTGAAGTTTTCTGCTGAGTACCCCATTGAGACAGAGCCGTTCAATTCCTGAAATCCCGTGTTAGCCATCCAATAGTCACTTGTTTGTGAGTTCCCGGCCTTACGACCGCTTATCTGTGCTCTCCAACCTAAACCGCCGAGAATCCCGCCTTCCACGAGTAATGACCCTGCACCCTGTCTGTTGTTCGAAAAAGCATTTGCTGTAAATTCACCGCCAATCCCATTATTAACGGGCAAAGCCCTTTGCTCCACCTTAATTACACCACCAATTGCTCCGACACCATATTCAACACCGGCTGCACCTTTCAAAACTTCGATTCCTGATATTGAGAAAGGGTCGATTTCGGGTGCATGTTCTGCTCCCCATTGCTGCCCTTCTTGAGCTACTCCTGCATTCATTACGGTAACTCTTTGGGAATGGAGACCGTGGATCACAGGCTTAGAAATTGATGGTCCTGTTTGAAGAGTAGTAACCCCGTTAATTGTTTTCAGGGCGTCGCCCAGGGTTTGACCTCGATGCTCATCCAGTTCAGCCGTTGTTATTTTTACTGTTTGTTGTGTTGCTGCTCCAAGTTCAGACTCACGATCCGACTCAACAACAGTTTGCTTCAAAAGAATGCTTGACGGTTCGAGCATAATTTTGAGAACACTGTCCATTGGCAATGTGATTTGACGTGAATGGACTTCATAACCTGGTAGCTTTGTAATTAGGGTGTAATTACCCGATGAAATTCCCGCTATAGTGAATACTCCATTCCTATGGGAAACACTTCCCTTTTTAATGGGTAGCAGCTCGAGGGTTGCACCTGCCAACAGACGATTTGTGGCAGAATCAGCCACAATGCCGTGAATATCTACTAATGCTTGCGCACGTACATTGCAAGTAAACACAATGAGACACGAAGCAGCTAAACAGCTGATACGACTAAACTTTACCATGGAAGTATAAAACAAATAAATAAATCCTCTTTGCGATAGCAGTAACCATAGCGCAAAAGGTACTAAGAATCTCCCCAAAGATTAATCTTCGGGTAATTCTAAAGAAGTAAGTATAGAGGACTACAGGGTCGGTGGTGCGCGACCGGAGTGAAGTATGGCAGCAAGAAACTTATAGCAGGTAAACTTAAAGAAAGATAGTAAAGACTTTGAAACCGACGAGAAAAATTCTGAAACAGGTTTCATCAAACCGTCTTTGATGAATTGGCTTGTACTGCATATTGAACAGGAATCGTGAGAAGTTATATCTCCTGCGTTTGCAGTTTGGGAGAAGGAAAGTACTTTAGACTGTCCTGCTGCCCCCGTATGGTGATGCCACACCTCCACCCACTGCCCTAAGAGGAAGCAAAACGAAACCAAAACTGCAAGAGCAATTCTTCCGAAACGGGTAATATGTGGAATCATGGTTTTCATCACAGTACAAAACTACGAAATATTTTTTTACAATAGTGTCAAGTTTTTTTCATATTGACAGAATAGTCGTACAATTGATAAGAGTGATTTACCCGTCATTTTTCAATACTGATTAGCAATAATTAAACTCTCCTCGATTTCAGGATACTAACTACTACAAATATCATAATCTCACATATTTTTCATAGTATTGGCATACTGATTGTCTTTTATGAATAAATATGTTATATTTACTTGTTGAAAATTTTCGCACAAATATTTTTAGATTTTTACACCTATTTTATGAGGCATCTATGCAAACCTTTTACCGCTTGTGTTTTTTTCTTTGTAGTGTGTTTTCACTTGTAAGCACCGGCTATTCTCAAAGCAACTTTAAGAATAGCAACCTGTCCACCCAGGGAAAAGAATTTTGGCTGGCAGTTCCGCTGAACGACTCCAAAGCCCAACCTACACTTGCATTGGAATTCTATGTAACTTCAAAATATAATACTCTGGTAACACTTGAGGTTCCGGGAACAGGCTTTATAAGCTCAAAAAAGTTGACGGCAAATCAAGTAGTTATTTTTACCACAAAAAACGGCTCTGCTACCTATGACTTCGAGGTTCTAAGTTCTCAGATTGCAGACCCACGCGGAATTCACATATTTGCCGACAAACCTATCTCTGTATATATGATGAATGCAAAGGAAGTTTCAGCCGATGGCTACCTTGCCTTACCGGTAAGATCATGGGGAACTGAGTATATCCATTGTGCATATTATGATTTTGGCGAAGTCCGTCCGTGGGCAGCAGGATTTATCGTTGTAGCATCGGAAGATAACACAAAAGTATCTATTGCTTTAAAAGGCACAGGCGGCTCTGTTGCACAAACAAGCGGCGGTACAAAAATCGGACAAACAATAGACACCATAACTCTCAATAGAGGTGAAATTTACAATGTAAAAGGTGACGCAACAA
>CALMMI010000441.1 GCA_937868245.1 uncultured Ignavibacteria bacterium
GTTGTTCTGCGATTTGTTCTTCGAGAAGAATCTCATGGATCACAACTACGTTTTCGTTCGGATGGCTGATTGTCACAACGCGAACGTCAATTACTTTGCTTACCTAATCATCGAAATCACGCACAGGACGCACGTCGATTTGTGAACCAGGTAAAAACGCTTCGATTCCCAAAAGGTCCACAACCATACCGCCCTTAATGCGGCGAAGGATACGGACAGGAACGATTTGTTGTGTGTTGAACAAGTTCATGATGTCATCCCATGTCTTCATGAAGTCTGCACGACGACGTGAAAGAACAAGTTTTCCGGTTGCATCTTCGATTGTTTCTACGAATACGTCAATTTCTTCGCCTAATTCGAGTACATTAGCAGAGATAAATTCAGCGCGCGGTACAACGCCAAGTGATTTGAATCCTATATCAACAAAAATAGAGTCTTTGGTCATCGAAACGACTTTACCGCGGACTAATTCATCTTGCTTGATATTTGTGAGGGTTTTTTCATTAATTTAAGCAAACGAACTATCATCCATAAAGGGAAGGTCAACATTCCCTTCGGCTATATCAATCACAGACATACGCTTTTTAGCAGGAGCTGCAGGTGCAGAAACCACAGGTGCTGGAGCTTGCTCCGCAACCGCGATTGCATCTGCTACTTCCGGTAGCGTAGTATCAATTAAATCAGACATATTATAATTCCTTTTGTGAATATCAGGCGTTAAAATTTACATGTGAAACGCTAGCCGCTGTGTGTTTCCGTGTAAGCATTCTAGTGCCTTACATTCGGTTTTTTAGATTAGTTGAACAAATAGTATTAGTGCGGCTTTCCCCTGCAAGGGTTGCGAGGGGATTACAAAATTACGGTTTTTTAACGTAAATACCAAGAAAATTTGTGCGGGAAACGGTATGTGGAGCACTTTTTTTATCTTTCCTACTTCGGGGTGTCGCATTGGGGTGTTACCCCAAGAACTTTCTGTCTGAATCACGGATTTATTTTGATTACACAGATTACACTGATTTTTTAACTCTATGGAGTAAATCTATAGAGTAACTCTACGGAGCTATAATCCGTGAAATCCCTTAATCCGTTTAATCCGTGATTCAGACGTCTTACACACTATAGCTTGGGGTGTCGCACCAAGAACTTTCTGTCTGAATCACGGATTTATTTTGATTACACTGATTACACTGATTATTTAATTCTTTGGAGCTATTAATCCGTGAAATCCCTTAATCCGTTTAATCCGTGATTCAGACGCCTTACACACTATAGCTTGGGGTGTCGCACCAAGACGAATTGCCCATAAAATATCCACTAAAGAACTTTCACCCGCCAATTTTTCCACAGCAATATGATATATTGCCATTTGAAAAATGTTTATCCATCTTGCAATTAATTCATCTATGCCCTTATCACTTCGATTTGCACTCAGGTACATGCGCACTTCGCGCCGTAGCGTGAATTTTATCACAATCATTTCGGGTATTTCACTCCTTGGAATTGCCGTAGGTGTAGCAGCACTTATTTGCGTGATGTCTATTTTTAACGGATTTAGGGATTTGCTGCAATCAATGCTCATTGGGTTCGACCCGCATATCCGCATAACTGCAATTGCGGACCCTAAAACACATCAAATTGATACATCCCTCCTGACATTACTCCGCTCCAAACCCGAAGTTGAAGCAGCATCGGTAATCCTGCAAGGTCGGATTATCATGATAAAGGGTGCCAACTCCCAAGTGTTTATGCTCAACAGTGTTAATCATACGGAGATTGATCAGGTTTCGGGTGTGAAAGCAGCTGTTAATTTTGGTGTATTTGATATTTCAAAGAAAAACAATTTCTATCATGTGGTACTTGGTACAGGTGTAGCGGATAAGCTAAGGGCTATGCCCGGAGATACCCTAACCCTCCTATCCCCGATTGAAATTGAGCAAGCAGCATCAGGTTTCTATAAACCAAGCGGAATAACTGCAATCGTCTCGGGGATTTTCCAATCCAATGCTAAGGAATATGACCAGTTCTACACCTACGGTTCTCAGGAGCTTGGTAAAAAGCTGTTCTCGTCCAAATCATACTTTATCGATGTTCGATTGCATAACCTTGATAAGGTGCAGGATTTTGCCAAGGATATAAAAGCAGCTGTACCGGCTAATGCAAACATTGAAACATGGTTCGACCTTCACAAGGAACTCTACGGGGTTATGCAGTTCGAGCGGCTTGTGTCGTTCAGCATTATCAGTATTATTGTGCTTGTGGCGGTGTTTAATATCCTGGCATCACTTACCATGACAGTTGTACAAAAACGCCATGATATTGCCCTGCTCAAGGCAATCGGAGCAACGGATAAATTAGTGCGAAATATATTCCTGACCGAGGGAATACTTATCGGTATTATTGCAGTCGGTGGCGGTGTAATCTTAGGTTTGGGCTTGTGCTATGGGCAACTGCAATATGGATGGTTTGGGCTTGACCGCTCTAAGTTTATTATATCGGCTATACCCGTTTCTATTTATTCGAGTGATGTGGTGATGGTGTGTATTGTGGCGTTGTTGTTATGTTTTGGGGCTACTATTTATCCGGCTAGACGGGCTGCACGGATGGCGATTTCTCAGTCGTTGCGGGAGCAGTAGATTTTCATTTCAGTTAAAATAATTGAGAAGATTTGGACAACTAATACTCGACCATTTAAACAAAAAATAACTTATGGCAAATATCTTAGTCGTAGGGAAATTACCTGAAGTCGATTTCGTTAAATATATAAATGGGTATAAGGGTGCAGACAGAGAAGGTATTCCTTTCCCATCTGAATATTATGATACTGATCACCTAGTTCTGAAAGTTTGTGATGTATATGAAATATTGACTGAAAAAGATATTTATTTACATGATATTGAGTTTGCAAAAATATTAAGAGATACTCTACATTCAGCATATCCTACTATTGAACGAGAACTAATAGAGATAGTTTCAGTTGGTCATTTACCAGAATTTGCGGGTAAGTTTTTAGGTTACGATATAATAGATGGTAGTGATTCAAATATTCTTAGGGTGATTTTAGTAGATTCGTTTATAGAGCCGGAAAATTACAACGAACCTTTTCGAAATTCAAATGATGACAGAGATTATAGAGAGCCATTTTCAAAAATAATCCACTTAATATCTAAGAATTTTGTTGGTTTATTAAATGAGAATCAATTATTTAAAACATACGAAGAGGCAAGTCTTGCCTTAAATATTATTGACGGTTTATTTAAGATGTTTAGAAAATCACATCATCATTCGTATGAAGTAGTAAAAATATATACTATAGAGGAATTCATTCCAGGTCGAGTCAGGTATTACACTTGACATTAATTACTTGTCAAATAACAATTTAAGATACAATCTCTTATAATTATTAGTTACTTGACTGAAAAAGATGTTTTATAGAGGTCAGTTTTAGCAACTGACAGGAATGGAGGAATTAAGGAAATATGAAAAAATTCTTTAGTCTGAATACTAAAAATGCTACATGGGGTGACTATGGTAATATCTTATTAATAGGAATACTGGATAGTTCCAATGAAAATAAGATTATTATGGAAAGAAGTGGCCCATTTATTCCTGAAATTTATGAATCGTTTGGTACTGTAATTATTAAGGAAAACATAAAGAAAAACATCGAGATACAATTTCCGGATATTGAGTTTGTACCTGTTGTCAAATCTAAAATTGTTTATCTTGACTGGTTGAACTGGAACTTTGAAAGTGATGAACCATTAATGTATCCAGAGAGTGGAGAACCTGAGGATTATATTAATAGTAATGAACACGATGAACTTGTGTCTCAACAGATGGGGAACATTTGGGCTATAAAATTACCTGTTTGGGAAGGCGAAGCCTACCCTCCTAGATATTATTTATCTTCAGATGCAAATGACATACCTTATAATATATTTAGATCAGAGAAATCTTTATATCCTGTCATTTCACAGAACCTAAAAGAATGGATAGAAAATAATTGCGGTGAATGGGTAGACTTTATTGAACTGAAGATATGTTGAATTTTCAAGCTAGGTTAGGAGTTGCACCTGATTTTAATTACTTGCTTAACAATAAATTAAGATAGTGTCTATTACAAATGCTTGTACATGATTAGACATAAACGAGGTAAATATGAAAGCTATTTTAACATTCGTTTTATGTTCATTTATAATGTTTCAGGAAACAAAAGATAAGTTTTTTAATTTTGTTTTAAGTGATTTTAGAACTTCCAGTTCTTTTATTGTAGTAGATATTAAAAAGCAATCTTATATTGAAAAAGCAGTAATTGAAAATATGTTTCTTTATTGTTACTTTTATCTAACTGAGCGACTTGATGAGATAAGCTATAAAGATATGATGAAAGAAAAATTAACTCATCATATACCGATAGAATTGAACGACTCAATACTGAAATCTGAGCCGAGAATTCAATTTATGATCATACCTCAAGTTAAAAGAGTTGATAGTGTTGCACAAAAGGGAATAGAACAATTTATCGATTTTTACTTTGCACGAGGTAAGGTTCAAAAAATAGGTCTTACGGATGAAGAAAGAAACGCAATTATACAAAAGCTCTTTGAATGGGAAATAGTTTCATATATAGATGATGAAACTGGAGCCTTTGCTATATCGAGACGTAAAAAGTGATACGAACATCAAGTCAAGTGCTAAGCATTACTTTAATTATCTACAAGATTGCAGCACTTAACTGGGTAGGATAAAAGAATTTCGACAAAGTACATCCACCCACCACCACCCCCTACCGCATATCAACAACCTGCACATCCTTAGGAGGGGTAAACTCAAACACCGAATCTGCCAGCTTTGTATCTGTTTTGAGTGAGGATATTTTCCATAGCTGTGTACCTGAGGGGTCGGTAAGGCTTATGCGTTGCATTGCCAGTGTTTTTGGGTTGAGTGCAATTGATATTGATTTCACTCCATTGA
>CALMMI010000442.1 GCA_937868245.1 uncultured Ignavibacteria bacterium
GGCAAAACAAGGGCTTCCGGTTGATACTATAAATAGCACGGATTCAGCAATAATAGTCAAACCGTTTGTGGCGAAATCGGACACAGTGACTTTCGAAGATGGAAGTAAAACTCAAGCGACTTTTACATTTCCTTCAATTGCGCCGTTCCGATTTGACCACATACCCGCTCCGGATACGACTCGTGAGATTCAGATAATTATTGAACCTCCGTGGTATCAAAAGCCGATTGCTGTTTCAACAGCCACAACTATCATTTTAACGACTATTTACCTACTGTTTAATAACCGTTAAATGGATGAAGAAAACTTTTTATACAAGGAAGATGGTGTAGATGAAATTCAGGCAAAGAAGATTAGTAGAATGGCTCCTACTGTCGCTCTTGATGAACCTGACCCATTCTTCCTCGTACCTGTAGGTGCTATTACTCCAATACCTTTTGACAATGTCCGCGTAAATCATTTGGAGTATTCAATTACTGATGGTGTTATAACTCCGCTTAGAGCAGGATGGTATGATGTCTTTGGAATGTTCTATGACACATATCCGAATGGAGCTTGGGTTTATAACTTATACATCTTGGGAAATGGCAGTTTAGAGCTTGTAGATACTTGGGATGGTGCGCCAACAATAAGAATGTACGGACGGCAGCCGGTTCATTGCAACGGCACAACTGACACAATCAGTCTGGCAATTTCTCATACGGCGAATGTTGATCGCCATTTCAATTATTTGGTTGGTTATCAACATAGAAGTTATTTGAATTGCCACTGGATTGGTACTTCTGATTCAGGTGAATTCTAATGTTTTATTTTATTTTTTATTGGAGGATAAGTGGGTAATATTAATGCTTCAAATATGAAGTGGCAAGGCGGTGGTGCACTTTGGATTAATACTCTAACACTTGGCACTGGAGCAGATGCAGCTAAAGTGGTAGGTATCGGAACTGCACTCAAAATTTATGTTTTGGGAAATGTTGTTTTGGAAAAACCGATCGGGTCATCAGACTCGAAAGTTGAATACAATCAATATAAGTTCAGTCATGGTGTGACCATGGAAACAGAAAAACGTACCATTACAGTTGATGGTGCAGGAGTAGTAAAAGCTGCATCCGGAGACGCATCTCTCCATAAGGTAACAATTGACATTGCAGGAACAAATCTTGCAGCCATTCATGCAATTAATGCTCTTGAAAACTCTGCCGGAGGTGGACTTCTATTGCTTACGATTCCTCTCGGTGACAAAAACGAAGAGGGTTTCGCGTATATAATTGCAAAAATTACCGGCACGATGAAAATAGAGCTTGGTGAGAATGCAGTGAAACCAATACAGTGTATTTTCAATGGATTGACAACTGCCGTAGAAGCAACCGAAGATCTGACACATACTGCAATTAATACTGCTATTACTTCAATGACGCAAATCGGCTTAGGAGTGGCTTTGCACCCTGCTACTGCCGGTACTACTTATGCAATCGAAGCGGATGATATAGATGCAGAAAAATTATTGAGCGGTAAGTTCCTATTCAAACCGGCTGCCGCATAAAGTTATTCCCGGTATAATCTAAGATGCTCAAAGGGCGGATTGAAGTCCGCCCTTTTCTATAAACACTCAACACACTTTCTATGTCAGCGTACAGACAGGATTCATATTTTACCGAGGACGAGTACGGGGAAGTAAAGCATACTTTCGTTATCTCTGATGTTTACGAGGAGCTGTTTGGTGAATCGTTCATAATGACTAATATCTTTGATTTGAACGAAGGTTCTAAAGACTTAGAGGAAAGCGAAGGAGTTCAAGTTGAAGATGAAGAGCAGTTCAAAATTAACGAAACATGGGTAGAAACTGAAGATGATGAAGCTGCTCTTGCTTTTACCCTTCTCGGAACAAACCCTGCCAATAAGAGATTTGTGGCGGTATTCATAAATACCGGTGACATCCCCTCAATAGATGATGCAGATTTTACCGGTGTTTTGAGACCTGATTTCAAAGGCACTGAAGTTTTAAGACATGGTGAAATGTTCACTACAACACCTAACCCTGTTTATGTTTGGGATGTTTCGGCGCAATCCTTCTTTACTAATGTATTCGATAGTGTAGCGTTAGAAGATTTGGTCTATGGTAATGAGGAATTGTTAGTTGAAAAACTTTCCGATGACTGGATTGAAGCCAATGTCGCAAATCAAGAAGGATATGCTCGTACCGGTTCGGGTCGAATAACTAAGTATTGTGCTTTAGTTAATCTTAATCGTATTCTTCACCAAATGTCTTTACAGTTGTCTGAGACTCTTACGGCACAAGGTCTTGGTGACTATGTGATTAATATAGAGACAACGACAATGGATTTCAAATTGTCACCGGCGCGATGGTTTCATGTAACGAAATACGGAAAGCATCCGCGATACACATCCATATATAATGATGACCCTTCATACAATGTTAAAGCTCACGATGCCTTTTCAATTAAGATAGGAGATAATACAGTATCTGATGCCGAAAGTATTCATGTTAGTTATTGCCTGTTTGATCCGAAGTTCGTTGCCCAACCACCAGGGATTGACGCAAAGTCTTATGCATTCACCGGGAATCTGAAATTATTTACTGATTTATTATATGCGATTGCAGCAGCAACCGGTTGTTTTGTTGAATTCTCATATACAGATTCAGTAACCCTCAATGTAGCATTCCGTCCCCGTGGCAGTGTAGTAAAAGACCCAGTATATATTCGAGATGTTGTAAAAGCAGATTTGAATACTAAACCGCGTAATAGTAAAGAAGATGCAAAATATTATGCTAATGCGAATGGATTTTGCGCTGAAGGTGCTGGGTCATACCTCTGGCTGATAAATGGACGCAGTTACTCCCCATCTTCTACAATGAAAAGTCCCAAAAAAGGCAACCGTTTGGCGTTGTCTTTATCAACTCTTGTAAGACAAGTAGAGGCAGGTAACGATGATGGATGGATTATGGATGGAGCTAAATTTCCTCATAATGTAATTTTCTATGATGGTAGTTCTCCGGCTGATCGTGGAGGTGATAACGAGGTAGTTGACTCTAAAGGAATTACAACCGGGATATATATCAAAGTTCCAAGTAACGGTGAATATGGTTTTACAGGAGGCGAGGAAATATATGCTCCGGCTGCTGCTATTACCGCAAAAATTGACGGTGTGGATATGCTTTTCCAAGGGCAAGCGGACTATGTCA
>CALMMI010000443.1 GCA_937868245.1 uncultured Ignavibacteria bacterium
ACCGATAATAGGGCGGTTTTGCTCAATATCTTGTAGTTAAGCCGAGTTAATTTCATAGAGTTCTGATAATAATAGAAAAAAACAGTATTCACTAATTGAATAATATACGTATAATCATATATAAAAAGCCGCAGTTACTTTCGCCGTCACGGCTTTGATAACTACGGCTTTTTTTGTGCTGTTCTCGTATTCTTATGAATACGGAAAGTATGAATTACATACCGGAATCAACGAGAGCGTCGTTTCCGCCGTGTTGTACCAATAATTCTTTAAGTGCAACAACTTTTTTACGTTCAACATTAACCGATGAGAGAAGTTTTACTTTAGCAATAAGAAGTTTTTCTTCAATTGGTTTACTCAAGAAATCATCTGCACCTGCTTCAATTGCTTTGAGTTGATTGGAAATATCATTCAATGCGGTTACGATTACAACCGGAATTCGATCTGTTGCAGGAGATTCACGAAGTCTTTTTACAGTCTCGTAGCCATCTAATCGTGGCATCATTACATCAAGCACAATTGCATCAGGTGCGCGTTCAGCGACTTTCTCCAAACACTCGATACCATCATAAGCTTCTGACGCTTCATAACCGTTTGCTTCCAAATATCTTCTAAGAAGCTTTGTGGTAATCCGATTATCGTCAACTACTAAAATGTAGGGTTTTGCCATTGCTTTAGCTCCTCAATAATACAGTAAAGTCTATAGTTTTAATTTTGTATGCAAAAATAACGTCTTTTATTGATTTATATGCGGAAAATTTAAATGAACGATAAAATGTGTGTCCGGTATTTTTTCGGAGAGTTGTAAAACAGTTTCCGTAAGCTTTGTCAAGCCAAAGCGTAAAGCCCAGTTTATCGGCGAAATCCCTCTTTCCTGAAGTTCATCGAAGGGCATGAGAATAGAGGCGGTTTCGTAACTTTTATCGAATAATGAGGTGTGGCGTTTCTTCTGAGCAGAATTTATTTTTTTTTGCAAATCTTCAATTTGTTTTTCCGTTTGTCGTTCTGCAGCATTAGCAGCACCAATGAGCGATTGGTCAATTCCTTTTGCATAATCTGCAATACTTGCAAACACTTCTGCAACCTTTGCTGAGGCAGAAGTAAAGATTGCTTCACTATCACTATCTTTAGTTCTCTTGGTCAACTCCATTTCAATTTGCTTCCATGGTCGCATAAAAAATTCTGGTGAGAAATCATTCTTCTCTAAAAATCTAACAACGGACGGTGGCATAAAGGTAGCGGAATGTCTTGGTTTAACCATAGGCATCTTAACCGAGAATAATTTATATGCTTCACTCAATTGAGCCAAATATGCAATTTCTCCCGGACCGGCTATATACGCAATTGTAGGGATAATATCATCTTGAACAATGGGACGCAACAGTACGTTTGGAGAAAAAAGTTCAGGTGAGTTCTTGGCTATAAGGGAGATTTGTTCCCGTGAAAAGTGTAAATCTCCCGCAGTATAATTTATACCGTCATCAGATTTGAGTTTAAGACGTTTATTACCATCTTGGTAGAACAGGTTTACATCCGAAACTGTTGCCTGTACATGAAAACCTGCTTCTTGAAGTTGGTTCGAGGTAGTGTCTATCACATCTTTCGATGCTCTAAAATTTTCAATTTCCTTAGAAATGATAGTACCAAACAAACCGTTTTTCCGTGCGATAGATGCGGAAATAAACAAAATACCGGAGTCAGCCATTACAAATTGCAAAAGCTTTGTGAATGCAGATGTCCATGTTGTTCCGGGTTGGTAGATTTCCCGGATTTTAAGCAGAATCTCGGCACTGAATTCTGATTTTTGAATCCCTGCTTCGATTAAATCCAACACACCAATAATTTCATCTCCGAAAATACGTTCTGAAACAGGAATATTGGTTGTAATTTCTTCAGTACAGGCAAAAGTTAACAATTCGTTTTTAGCAGAAAGTAGCGTTGCCTTTGCTGCTTCTTCACTATCGGCATCATTATCTTCAATCCAAAATATCGGGATAATAGGGAGTGATGTTTCATCAGAAATTTGATTGGCATACTTTACGGTAGAATACGCCTTAAGTACTGTGTACATTGCACCACCTAAAAATCCTACCTGCTGACCGGTTACTGCTGCAAGGGATGAATTTTTTGATAAATCGTGCAAGTTTTTAGCTTGCGATGGTGACAATTCCAAGCCGTTCATTGTAGCTGAAATGGCTTCGGTTAGTTCTGCACGACGATTGAATTTTTCAGCAATTGAAACCAAATTTTCAGAAGAGATTTTCGTAGGGAAATAGGAAAGAATAGATGAACTGCCGGCAATAAATTCTTTAAAAAGATGGGTAAACTTTAATTCTGTAAAAGGAATTGTGTGCATAGATGTAGATTCAAAAATAAATAGCAACATGAAGCGGCGCGGAGTTTATAACGCACCAAACCGAATTTTCTTTTCTTGACTATGCAATTTTTATTCTTTTGATTCGATTTATACATTCTAAATTTGATTAGTAAACATTCATTTTTCCTATTATTATAGTAAGGTTGTCTAATGGAAAACAATACATCTTCACAAAAGCTCACTACGGCATCAGGCAGACCGTATGTAGAGAACGAAAATACAATGAGCGTCGGACATCGCGGACCTCTTTTGCTTCAAGATTATATTCTTCACGAAAAAATGGCGCACTTCAATCGTGAGCGTATTCCTGAGCGGGTTGTTCATGCTAAAGGAAGCGGTGCTTTTGGTACATTAACAATTACAAACGATATTACAAAGTACACAAAAGCAAAAATTTTCGGTAAAGTAGGGAATCAATGCAGAATGCTGCTGCGATTTTCAACTGTTGGCGGAGAAAAAGGAAGTGCAGACACCGAACGCGATCCGCGTGGATTTGCAATGAAATTCTACACAGAAGACGGAAACTGGGATTTAGTGGGTAACAACACCCCTGTTTTCTTTATAAAAGATGCAAAGAAATTCAGTGATTTTATTCATACACAAAAGCGTGAGCCTAAATCAAACCTTAAAAGTCCGACGATGATGTGGGATTTCTGGAGTTTGAATCCTGAAAGTTTGCATCAAGTGTTGATTCTTATGAGTGATCGCGGGACACCGTATTCTTATAGGAATATGAACGGATATGGTAGCCATACGTACTCGATGATTAATGCAGAAAACAAAAGAGTATGGGTGAAATTCCATTTCAAAACCATGCAGGGAATCAAGAATTTCAATGCTAATGAAGCAAATGAAATGCGCGGAGTTGACCCTGATCACGCACAACGTGATTTAGTAGAAGCAATCGAGCGTGCAGAATTTCCGAAATGGAGCATGAAAATACAAGTAATGACCGACGAACAGGCTGCATCTTTTCCTTTCAATCCGTTTGATTTAACAAAAGTGTGGCCTCACGGTGATTTCCCGTTGATTGATGTTGGAACTGTTGAACTGAATGAAGTTCCTTCAAACTACTTTGCCGAAGTAGAACAGGCAGCATTTGCTCCTGCTCATGTTGTGGACGGAATCAGTTACTCACCGGATAAAATGCTCCAAGGCAGAATACTTTCATATCCGGATGCGCACCGCTACCGTTTAGGAGCGAACTATGAGCAAATCCCAGTGAACCGCTGTCCGTACATGGGTGTAAATTATCAACGTGATGGTGCTATGCGGGTTGACGGTAATGGAGAAAGTACTCCAAATTACTTCCCTAATAGTTTTGATTCTGTAGTAGTTGACGCCTCATATAAAGAACCCCCGATGAACTTGGAATCAACAGTTGCCGATTGGTACGACCGCAATGCCGAAGGTGATAATGACCATTATACACAACCAGGCTTATTATATACAAAAGCAATGAATGATACAGACCGTAAGAATCTGATTTCAAATATTGTAGGTGCAATGAGCGGAATATCCGGACCGAAACGCGATGAAATCATCAACCGTCAGTTATGTCAGTTCTTCCGTGCAAACCCTGAATTAGGAATGGGAGTTGCACAAGGGTTGGGAGTGGATATAAATCCTGAGATGTTTGGGAAGTAAATTCCTCCTCATAAATTGGTAATAAAAAAGCGAAC
>CALMMI010000444.1 GCA_937868245.1 uncultured Ignavibacteria bacterium
TTATGCTCTGTGAACCTTGTGGGAGATTCTTTTCAATTTTTCCCACAGAGTTCACAGAGTTTATTTCGGAGTTACACAGAGCTAAACTAAAAGATTTCATTTACACTTCCTATGGTATCGTCAGTTTCCACCAAAGAGTGGCAGCCGCTAAAAAAGCACTTCATGTTTACTATGGGTCTTACATTTTAACTTGTATTTTCAAAGTTGAGAATAATCTCAAGTACACAGTAAGGACAGTGGAGAGATGCCTGTATCCTGCATCGCTTGTGGAAATGATGAAAAAAGAATTATCTTTGAATAAATGTATCAATTCAAAACCTATTAAATTCATATCCCGTAGAATAAATATTCAGATTGTGTGTACTGCAAACTCTCACTACATCGAATTACTCAATTTCAACCGTAAGAATTATCATAAACCTAGAACATGAACGATACCTTATACTTGCGCTGTAAAGAAAAAAATATTATGCCTCTCCATGTATGTGAAGTAGGTGTTTACCTTCCTGAAGCCTCGAATGTACTGGGATTTATAAAAGATGGAATTACAACAACACTTGTGGAAGCCGATCCGGTTATTAACGAAAAGCTAAGAACATTTTTTGCAAATGATAAAAATGTTACGCTTGTTGAATATGCAGTGTATAACGAAAACAGGCAGCTTGAGTTTTGCAGGGCAGATGCCTCTACCTTTGCACGTGATATTCCATCCTCTCCCGCACTTGCTAATGATAAATTTGATATAAAAAAAGCAAATACGTTTACCGTGGAAGCAAAGCGATTCGACGAAATAGATAATGGTTCAATTGATCTCCTCAGCATAGATACAGAAGGCTGCGACTGGTATGTGATTCAGAACATGACAAGCAGACCTACCGTGATTTCGATTGAAACAGGCACAAAGAACTACATAAATCCATTTATAAAGGAAATTAACGAATGGATGCAATCAAACGGTTATGAAATTTGGTATCGTGAACGGTCTGATACGGTTTATGTTCGGAAGGGGAGTGTTCAATTCACATTTACTGAAAAAGTAAGGACTGCCTTAGGGTTCAAGTGAGGGTACTTGGCGGTTATATTGTGCCTCACATAGTATGTGTAGCCGGACAATTACGATTGTCATATCAAGTTCATGCTGACGTCAGGCGCACTGTAAAATAATGTAACAACATAGCAGTACAGTGTGTTACGCCTGTCATCCTGAACTTGATTCAGGATCACCGTGGCTGTGAGGTCGTGCTAATTAGGACGTTCTATTTCGCCTTTATAGCGAAGAAGCTGAATCAAGTTCAACATGACAGGGCGGTTTTTTATCTGCTAATTCGAAGACTTCATTTACGGTTCAAGATAGCCTCCGTGCCTTCTGCAAAATTTTGAAATAAACATTAAAGATTGCAATTGCATAATTTGGCAGTCGATTTAACGCTATTATGAAACCTATAGTAATCTCCATTTCATAAGTTTTCGTATTTTGCAAAAATTTTTTTACCCATAATGTAACCTTTCAACTATAATTGTCACTTCCTCCGTAGTTGAACACAAAACATCTTTTTACATACTAATAAATGAGTAGTAATGAAACGAAACAAGAACGTTTTCTTCGTCTGCTTGCTCCAGTGCAAGAGCCGCTTGAGCGTTTTGCTTTGTTTCTGACCCGCAATCGGGAAGATGCACGTGATCTCATCAGTGAAACGTTGCTTCATGCTTTTGAAAAACTTGAAACCCTGCGAGACGAAATAACCTTCCAAAGTTTTGTTTTTACGATTGCCAGAAGAACATTCTATAATCGCAAAACCAGAACCAGAACATTCGAGCGTCGTGAAAATGACCAGATTGACGAATTGTTCAGCGATGGAGGAATAGCACCTGATGATGCACTGGATATTCAATTTCTCTACAAGGCATTGGATACATTACCCCAAGCGCAGCGCGAAGCGGTAATGATGGCTGAAATTATGGGGTTCACTCACAAGGAAATTCAAAAAATACAAGGTGGTACGGTAACAGGTGTAAAAGTACGTATCTTTAGGGCAAAAAGACAATTAGCTAAACTTTTAGGTGCGGACAGCAAGAAAAATATTTCTACTGAAATCAGTACAGAATTACATTATGAATAATAATCTACAATCATATTTCGATACGGCAAAGGGTGTGAAAAACCATGAACCGCTGCTTTCCAAGGACGAAATATTTTCGCTTGTAGAAAATGTAAGCCCTGTACCTGAGCCTAAACGCAGCCATAAAAAAATAGCATTTCTTACCCTTGCTGCAATTGTTGCCATAAGCGGGGCGGTAACTACCGTTAAATACACGCAACCCGATGCTCCTTATGAAATAAGCGTAGTATCAGAACAAGAAAAACCAAATCCCGAAAGATCAAGTGCCGAAAATGCGATTAAACCGGAATCACAAATTGTGTATCAGGAAGTAAATCCGGTTCTACCCGAAAAGTCTGTAATTCATTCGAGTATTACAAAAAAGCATACAGAATTGA
>CALMMI010000445.1 GCA_937868245.1 uncultured Ignavibacteria bacterium
TTTGCTTCAGAAGACAATTCCACATTTCAGGTCGTGGCAAGTGTGAATGATCCAACCACGTTGTGAACACATCAATGCAGAATACTCCTTCCTGACTCGTGCCCAGGCACTTGCTCTCGACGGACATTTTGTAATTGAACAGCAGGTTCGCAACAAAGCAGGGTTCTTTATTAATTTCAACGGCACAGCAGGAATATGGCGTAAATCCTGTATCGTTGATGCAGGTAACTGGCATGCTGATACTCTTGCAGAAGACTTAGATCTAAGTTACCGTGCCCAGCTACGCGGATGGAAATTTGTATTCTTGAATGATGTTACTTCTCCTGCGGAGCTTCCTGCGGATATTAATGCCCTCAAAACACAACAATTCCGCTGGACAAAAGGTGCAGTTGAAACAGCAAAGAAACTTCTTCCAAGTGTTTGGAAATCGTCATTGCCAATCAAAATCAAACTTGAATGTACAGTGCATCTAACAAGTAATATCGTGTTCCCGTTTATCCTACTTGTAGCGATGCTTAATATTCCTCTCGTGATTATCAAGAATCAAGTGGAAGGTTTCGACAAGTACTTCACGCTCATGTCTATCTTTGTACTTGCCTCAATCAGTACATTCCTTTTCTATTTATATGCGCAAAGAGCCATCCATCTCGACTGGCGCAGACGGTTGATGCTTTTCCCTGTGTTCATGGCGGGAAGTATGGGGTTTGCTGTAAATAACACGAAAGCGGTATTTGAAGCACTCTTTGGCAAAAAATCAGAATTCAAGCGTACACCTAAGTATAAGATTGTTAATTCGGGTGATGAATGGACAAAGAAAAAATATGTTCAGAGAAAAATTGGCGGCGGAGTGATTATCGAGTTATTGCTTACTGCTTATTTCATCTTTGGGATATCAATGTCGATTTACTATCTTGAAATCTCAGCTATTCCGTTCCAATTGATGTTCCTTGCAGGATTCGGAACTGTGGGTGCTCTTTCCTTACGTCATGCTTTAGGTAGATAATCTAACAGAGATTATCAAACAGCAAAAAGTAAAGATTTTAACGGTTTTATAGTATATTTGTAATGAAAGGCGTTCTACATAGAACGCCTTTTTTGTAATCTCTGAACATAAATTTCTCATTCATAAGGAATAAATATGAAACTTCTTACCTATTCTCCTGTTGCAGGAGTGGAACGGCTCGGCGTACTTATAGGAGATAAAATTCTCGATTTGGAATTTGGTCATCGTGCTGCTGCAGGCGTTGTACCATTTCCTTTAGGATATTTACCTTCGAATATATTGGATTTTCTTCGCCTCGGTAATGCGGCAATGGATACAGCAAGCGCGCTTTGCAAGTGGTTTGAGAGTAATGAAGACAAGGAAGATATTGCCGAGTTTTGGTATTATGCCTCATCGGTCAGTCTTTGCTCTCCAGTGCCGCGTCCTACGTCAATGCGCGACGGATATGCATTCCGTCAGCATGTGGAGGCAGCCCGCCGTAATCGCGGACTTGAAATGATCCCTGAGTTTGATGATATTCCGATTTTCTATTTTACGAATCACCAGGCAGTTTTCGGTCCGGGAGAAATTCCTGTACAGGAAATGCATCTTAATCAATTGGATTTCGAACTTGAATGTGCAATTGTCATAGGTAAACAGGGAAGTAATATCCCAGCGAACAAAGCGGATGAATATATCGCAGGATACATGGTAATGAACGACTGGAGTGCCCGCGCACTGCAAATGCAGGAAATGAAGCTCAATCTCGGTCCGGCAAAAGGAAAAGATTTTGCTACCTCTCTTGGACCATGGCTTGTTACAAAAGATGAACTTGAAGAACGGAAAATCACAACTCCGAACGGGGATAAGTACGACCTTGAAATGAAAACCATTATCAATGGAAAAGAAATATCAAAGGGAAATGTGAAGGATATGTCGTGGACATTTGCACAGATTATTGAGCGTGCCAGCTATGGCGTGACCCTCTATCCGGGTGATGTAATCGGAAGTGGAACGTGCGGTACTGGATGTTTCCTTGAATTGAACGGCAGTAAAGTATTTAACCCGCCGATGTGGGTAGTGCCGAATGATGTGGTTGATTGTTCTGTGGAACTTTTGGGGACGCTTTCTAATACAGTCCAGTTGGTGTAAGTACAGGTGGATATTATTTAGACCTTGGAGGTTTTCGGAAACCTCTAAGGTCTTGTTATGTTAGTCAAAGAATATATAGTGTTAAAGGTCAGTTGTAGCAACTGACCTGACTGTACTATACCTACTAAAGGGCAGTTGCAGTAACTGACCTGACTGAAAAAATGGTCAGTACATATATCACTTCATCAAAACCACACCTTTAATATCCTCTTTCTTAACAAATCCGAAAAACCGTGAATCAAAACTGTTGTTCCTGTTGTCTCCCATTGTAAAAACGTACCGCAGGAACAGTTATCGGACCGAAATTGTCCTCGCTCCACTGCTCATGAAATTGATTGACAATATAGTTATTTGGTTCTGTGTGAATATATCGTTTGGCATCCTGAGTTACAATCGGGTCATCATCGTCAATATCTATAGAAAGGGAGTCTTTGCCAACTCTAAAGCAATCATTATAGGCTATTGTCCTTGATTTTAACAACGAAGAGCAATACTTGTCATTAATAATATATTTATGTCTCAGATGCAATGTAGTATCTACATTCTCACCATTTATATATAATATACCATTGGTAATCTGCACTTTATCACCTTCTGTTCCACATAACCGTTGCACAAAAATAGAAGGGACACTACTGTTAAATAATTCAGACTTCTTTTTAAAGATGATAAAATCTAAATTACTGTGAGAAATGAGATTTGTCCCAATCAAATGCGATCCTTCTTTAATTGTAGGTCTACTGCCCGAGGTTGGTACGGTATAATGCTGGATGGCTCCGGTCATCATTCCAACAAATATTGCTACCGGAGTAAGTCCTAATACTACAAACCCGATAATCAAAGCTGTTTTTACTTTTTTATTCATTTTTTCTTTGAAATGGTTATCAGGCAACTACGTTGTATTTATGATTGTATGTAGTT
>CALMMI010000446.1 GCA_937868245.1 uncultured Ignavibacteria bacterium
CAATCGTCTTATGCTAAGAAGCCCGGGATTCATAATCCCGGGCTTCTTATTTATAGGAACAAATTTGGTGAACTCCTTATTTGGTTATATTTGCAGTTAACAACCTGTTTTTCTGCCTTATCATTTCCCTTACTATGAGTGACGAAACGAACGAATTACAACCGAATTACATTCTTCCAACGATGGAGTTAGCTGCAAAAGTAGCTAATCTGCCCACAAAACCTGGGATTTATCAATTCAAGAATGAGAACGGACTTATCATTTATGTAGGGAAAGCAAAATCCCTGCGTAACCGCGTTCGCTCGTACTTTCAGAACAGACCGATGGATGCCAAAACAAAGGCATTAATCAATAAAATTATTGATGTAGAAGTTATCGTTACCGATTCTGAAGTAGAGGCTCTGCTCCTTGAGAATAATCTTATCAAGCAATTCAAGCCTCGATATAATATTCTGCTCAAAGATGACAGGAGCTACCCCTATATTCGTGTTACCAACGAGGAGTTCCCAAGAATCTTTTCCACCAGAACGGTGATACGCGACGGAAGTAAATACTTCGGACCATATACCGACGGTCGTTACTTATATTATTTACTGAAAACACTACGAACAATATTTCCGCTTAGGAGTTGTGACCTGCCTCTTTCCGATGAACTGATTACTGAAAAGAAATTCAAGGTTTGCCTTGATTACCACATTAAACGCTGCGAAGGACCATGTGAGGGATTTGTAAATCGCAGTCAATACAATGAGTATATTACGCAGTCAATAAAAATTCTGAATGGTAGAACGAGAGAAGTAGAGGCAATGCTCGAAACAAAGATGGAAGATTTGGCAGAAAATCTGAAATTTGAAGAAGCTGCAGCCTTGCGTAACCGCCTTCATCATCTAAAAGAATACACAGCCAAACAAAAGGTTATGACAACCGATTTGGTTGACCGCGATGTATTTGCTCTCTCACGAGATGACGACGATGCCTGTGCAGTCATATTCGCTATTCGTGACGGGAAGATGATTGGCAAACGTCATTTTTATGTTTCCAATTCGATTGCACAAAATGATGAACATATTATTCAGCACATTGTTGAAAAATGGTATATGGAAACAGATTTTGTACCACCCGAGATTGTACTTTCGCACGTACCGGAAGACCAGGATTTTTTAAGTGATATTCTTGCCAAAAAACGTGGTGGGGCAATTGATATTACCATCCCTAAAGTTGGTGACAAAAAGAAATTGATTGCAATGGCAATTACCAATGCAGATTTTCTAATTAGAGAACTGCATTTACAACAAGCTGCACGGGAAAACGCCCTACCCAGAGGAGTTGCATCCTTGCAACGGGATTTGAGGTTAGAGAAACCGCCGCGTAAGATTGAGTGCTTTGATAATTCTCATTTTCAGGGTACGGAATATGTTTCTTCAATGGTTTCGTTCTCAGACGGTCGACCAAAAAAATCAGATTACCGCAAATACAAAATCCATGTGGACGGTAATGATGATTTTGCAGCCATGCAGGAAGTAGTATCAAGACGCTACACCCGTGTTTTGGAAGAAAAAACCGAACTGCCGGATTTAATAATGATTGACGGTGGAAAAGGTCAACTTTCAGCTGCATGTGCTGTACTGGATACTCTCGGACTTCTGGGTAAGATTCCTGTCATCGGTTTAGCTAAGCGATTGGAAGAGATTTTCCTACCAAACCAATCCGACCCACTACTATTACCAAAGACTTCCACTAGCCTTCGGCTACTTCAATCAATTCGGGATGAAGCACACCGCTTTGCTATTACCTATCACAGACTTTTGCGTGATAAAAGAACTTTTCAAACTGAATTGACAGGTATAACGGGAGTGGGTGAAAAAACTGCGCAAAAGCTTCTGATAACGTTCGGTTCGGTAGAGAATATTCGTAATACCCCGGAAACAGAACTTGCAAAAGTAGCAGGAGTTAAATCTGCCAGGGTTATCAAAAAGTATTTTGAGGATATTGAGAATGAGGTGACAGAGGGGTAGTTTTGAACCTTTAATCCTGTAACTTTTTTGAGTGCAGTTATGTATAGCCCTGATTCAAAACACGAGACAAATTTTACATACCAATTTTCATGTCATTTTGATAGTTGTTGATTGCCTCTATCGCAGCATGAAATTTAGCAACATATCCATCATCCACCCCATACTCACTAAATTTATTAACTCCCCAATCAAAAACTGTTATACCAAATCCCGTATCGCGATGAACGATTATTGAATGAAAGTAAGGGTGCGAATAGAGCCAGCCAAATCCATCCAACTTAGTAAAAAGGTAACCAAGTAAAGTTCCGAATTCACAAACTTTTACTAAGTAAGGATTTGCAAAATCCGTTGGATCACTTTCTTTTATCAACTCTGCAATTTTAGTTCTGTCATAATATTTATCAACAGCATCCAAAAGTTTAAAATCGAGATTATCCGTTTGATATATTTGCTGAAAATCCTGCAATGCAGCATTTGTCATTGCATCATTTATAAAAGATTTTGTTTGTTCTAAATATTCAGGTGTTAAATACTGAATCTCATCTAAATCTATAGGTTGTCCTTCATAACCTGCAATTTGATACATATCAGGTCTTGTCATTTTTGGTCTGTCGTTTTCATTATACCAAGGGCTTAAATACTTCACAAACAATTTGTCAGAATGTGGTAATTTCTTTTTTAATAGTCTAAACATATCACTCATTATTAATTTTGTAACAAAGTTTGAAGAAAATATCAATAATCTTTACTCTGTAATAATAAACGAGATTCCTTTACTCTTCGTTCCAACTACATAACGAGCCAAATAAAGACCTGCTGCCCACCCTTGAGTTGGGGTTACAATTGAATTTCCTCCAGTGTTTGTTGCCGTAAAAATCCTTTGCCCAAGAAGGTTCACAACTGAAAAAGAAGAAATAGGGTTTTCGGATTCAAACCGAACATATCCGTTTCCAGAGAATAGTTTGCATGTTCCTTCGTCGGAAACTTCCTGCACTCCTACCGATTCATCATGAAACGAATACCAATTGGTGTTTAGATTATACAAACTGTCCTCTCCTGTTCCGGCATACGCAATATTACCCACCACTGTACTAACTGCGGCAAAAGTTCCGTTTAGATCCGGGAATGGAGGTACAGTAGTACTCCAGGAATCGGTAACTGGATTATACACGTAAAAATCACGATAGAATTCACCTGTTCCCACTTCGTCGAACCCTCCACCTATAAATCCTAAGTTATTTATTGCAAAACCTATTGCACCTACCCGACCTTTGGCTGGAAGATCCGCTTTTTTTGTCCAAGTATTTGTTTCAGGATTATATTCATAGTTGGATTTCAGAACCTGGTTCCCTGCCCTGTCGTGCCCGGTACAAACATACGCTCTGTTATTAATCGTAAAGAACGCAGGATGATGATTCGGTGGACCTAAAAATTGTTTAACCGGTTTCCATTTACCAGCAGATTGAGAATATTTGTAGAAATCTTTGTAATCTGTCACTCTGCTATCACCACATCCAACATAGCCCTCATCATTCAAAGTAAAGAACGCAGGATGAGATCGCCCATCGCCTGGGAAATCATCCTTTTGCACCCATGAATCATCTTCGGGGGTATATTCCCATAGATCAGTCAAGTTAGTTGAGTCATCCTCACCTACACAAAGGTAACCTTTCCCTTTTATTACAAATGTAGCAGCGTATGACCTTGCCTTACCGGGAAAATCACGGAGTTGCAACCATCTGTTTTCAGCAGGAATAAATTTCCACATATCTCTATATTGCTGATCCTGAAATAAATTTGTCCCACACATCAAATATATGGTATTTCCTATTGTAAAAACAGATGCATGATGCCTTCCGGGAGCAGGAATACTCTGTTTTGCAGCCCAAACGTATTGGGCATTTGTGTTCGATGACGAACAAACAACCAGTAGGAGTACAATCAAAGCAGTTGAAACAATTTTCATAAAATTGGCATCTCTCAACTCTCTAGCTACAGGGCCGAA
>CALMMI010000447.1 GCA_937868245.1 uncultured Ignavibacteria bacterium
ATGGAGGTGTCTATTTATCAAAATTGGGAAACACCTCCCACCCCCTTGATGTGGAGTATATAAGTGTAGTTGGTGATGTTCAGTTACTCAAAGAAACGAAGGAATTCAACAAGACTGCCGTTCAAGAATTACTCAGACGTGTTTTGGGAGTGCTGGGTTTTGGTGTAGAATCACTGTTTGAAAGCGGTGACGGCGTTGTAAGTGTTAAAAGCCAAACAATGAAGGAAATCCCATGGTTTATGCAGGACAAAAGCCGCCAGAGAATTTCGCAAACTATCACCCTAAGTTCTGTACACGAAGATCACCTTAAAAACAGTACTGAAATTCAGCGTGTTTCACTTGAGGATCAGCCGGAGTTCAAGGGTGCTGAATTCTACCATGCCCCGGGTGATTTACCGGTACTTGTAATTGAGTTCTCCGATTATCTGCCTGCCAATAGATGTAAGATTGACCTTGTTGCAACTGATGAATCCGGCAAACAAGTCAAATTCTCCCCTACAGGAATCAATTTGATCCGTAAAAACAACGGCGCTATTATTGATCAGGCGATTTGCTTTTTTCCACCGGAGGTAAACTGGTATCAAAATCTGGATATTTCTATTACTGTTAAAAATTCATTTGGGAATCAGTTTACTGCAAATAAGCAGTGGATTGTAAGGAGGTAAGATGTACTTTCATTTATTGAATTGTTAAATTACTAAAACTCGAGATTTATGACAATAATCTGAGTGTTTTATTATGATAAGTAATTGAACCTTTCAAAGCACTTAGGGGTCGTAACTTAATGCTCATACAGAGCTTGTCGAAGTGTCTGACAATTGCATTATCCTAAGTCATTTGAATCAATATTAGAGTTTTTTGACATCCCACAGAAGCATCAGTTTACTTGTATCCTCCCCAACCCCAAGTTCAAGAAAAATATTTTTCGTTCCTCTGCAACTTTCCACCCCACCTATCCAACCTACTCTTCAAACGAACAAACATTTTAATTTGCAACATGACCGAACGCCAACAAGCATTTCTCCATACATTCGAGCCACTCCGTGATAGGTTATGGAAATTCGTGCGTGCTATGGTGTTCAAATACGACCGAAACGACCACGAAGTAGCACGAGATATAATGAGTGAAACGGTTCTTGTATGCCTGGAGCAGTTTGATGCTATTCGCGATAAACAGGCAATGCTCTCTTTTTGCTTTACTATAGCAAGTAGGATTTACAAATCTCAGTTTATCCGAAGTAAGTTTTGGGGATTGTACGAAGAAGAAATTGCAGGGCAAATTCCTTCGCAGGATATGCTACCTGATGTAAGGGCAGACGTGCGGTTACTGTATGAAGCAATAGATACCTTGCCTCCGAAAATTAAAGAAGCTTTGATATTATTTGAAATTTCAGACCTTACTTTAGAAGAGATTAAAGTAATTCAAGGTGGCACTCTCTCAGGAGTGAAATCGCGGGTAGCAAGAGGACGAGAAATGCTGACTACATTACTCGGTGAACAATCACTAGAGGTAGAAGAATTAGTGCTGAAAGGAATAGAATGAAAAAGAACGAGAAACTGACCGACTATTTCAATGCTGCCAAAAACAACGGAGCAGAATTTACACAAGACGAACTGCAGCGAATTGTGGAGAACTATTCTGATGAAAAAGAACTCGGCTTGAACTTTACAAATACTAAAAATTGGAAAGGAATATTATTTATGTTTACACTTGCATCAACATTCGTAACATGTATCATTGGAATAATCATGGGAATTGGTATATCAAACGAAACTATACCCGTAAAAACAATACAATCAAAAATCTTTTTAGAAAATAATAATAGTAAACAAATAGCGCAAAAAATTTCAGATAATAAGAACATAACTCCGATTACTGAGAACCCTCAAATTCAAGACATGGATTCTATGGTCAAAAATGCTACAATTGAAAAACCTACAACATTGAACATAGCTGGTATTACGAGTATTACCCTTAAAAAAGATGAGCTTGCAAAATTGGGTATTAGTACAAACAAAGATTGTGGAATAACAATAAGTGGCAATGGAATAGCAACCACTTATCATATTCTCAATAATAACAATAAACTCCATTACTATGATGTACATCACATTAAAACACCATTGGATACGATACTTGGTGTAAGAAACAAATCACTGGGTCTTGATAAAGATAGCAATGGTATTTTTACTTCAGTTTCATCTATTCATCTTGATACCAAATCTACTGTTAAAAAAGCACTTCCTTTATTAGTTACCGGGACTGATGGTCGTATTCTATCCGATCATCTTGGATCACAGATAACTGAAAAAGATACAAGCCTTGCGCAAAAAGATGCAGCTTGGCTTGATTCACATAATCCAGAGCATAAACCTACAATGATCTTTTATTTAGAACCCAAAGACTCATTAATGACAAATGAACAGATAAAGCAAGCAATGGGTGACACATCAAACACTCTCGTAATATTTAGAAGACTTACAGTTGAACAATCAGAAGAAATTAAAAATGCACAAGTAAAACGTAAAAATGAGATTAACGAATACCTTAAGTTAGATAAGCTTATAGCAATCAAAGTAGAAACAGATTGTAGAAGCAATGCAATGATATTTTGGTATGAATTTCAGGATTTAAAAAAGGAGTTACCTTACTATTTTATAGATATTGATCAAATAGATCAAATAGTCCAAAAGCACGATACTGTATTTTATACTTTAAAGAATTCACCTGTTTCACACCCCGTCCCCCTTGAAGAAAGACCTAAGACAGGATGTAAGTACTCTGATATTTGTAGAACATCCTCCGGAGCAGTGCTAGAAACAAATGTATTTCCAAATCCTGCTAATGAGAGTATCAATCTAAAATTCATTCTGAATGATCAAAGAAAATGTTCTTTCTCACTTCATGATTTGAACGGAACATACATTAAGGAACTATCCGATGAATCTGTGTTTCCCAAAGGAGAACATACAAAAACACTAGATATTCATGAAGTAGAAGCTGGTATTTATTTACTTTCGATGATTACAGATAAAAAAGAACGTGTAGTTCAGAGGGTGATTATAAAGAAGTAAGGTTTGTTTCATACAATAAATTCACCCTGTAAATTTCACAACACAAACCAAGCAACCTATTCAAGTTAAATCACTTATGTTTTAGATTATGTAAGAGAATCTATGATTCACAAATAAAAATTATTGTATAGAACTAATAATATAAAGAACTTAGATTATGAAGAAGCAAATTAGAATCTTACTAGTAATTATTTTGGTGTTTGTTCCATTATTTACAACAAAAAGTGGCACATATAGGCATGATACTCATATTGAAAAATATCTTGAAATTGCCATACAAGATGAATTTAATTGCGTTGGTCAAGTATTCAAAGTGAGAGATAAGGGTTTGTCCTCTATGAGCAATAGTGTAGATAATCGTGATAGGTTGTCAGTCGGCAGTTGCATTTTAATAGATAGTTTGCATATTTTATCTGCTGCGCACTGCTTTATTGGAGAAAAGACCAAAGATACTGTTATACATTACAATGGATTAAAGGTTAAAACATATATAACAACAAGCAGATTTTTAATAAAACCATCGAACTTCTCCTTTTTTGTTATGAATCAAATGGTCTCTGCAAAAAAGATAATTTGTCATCCTAATTATCTAAAAAACAACTCATGTGATATTGCAATTATATTACTTAAAAAACCAATACATGGAGGAAGTACGATCTTTCTTAATAGAACCCCCAATGAGTTACACGATACTGTTACCGGGGTTGGATTTGGGGTATCAGGCATGGCAAATGAGATTGCACAGGTTAAAAACTATTCACTTAAGTTAGCCGGACAGAACATTGTTGATTCAATTGGTGGTGCAACCGTAAATGGAATTTCCACAAAATTATACGCTGACTTTGATTACCCGGATGAGCGCAGTGGTTGCAACAGAATTGGTGATAGCAAAGCATTGGAATTAGAATATGGTCTTAGTGGAGGCGATAGTGGTGGTCCCCTCTTTAGACGAAAAAATGCCTGTCTTGAATTAGTAGGAATTGCTGCTGGTACAGAAATGACAGTCGAAAACTTATTAGAAGACGGCTATTACTGCACAAACATGTCCTGGACTCGAATTTCCTCATTATATAACTGGATAAAAGGATACTTGTAGAAATAACAATTTGAAGTTTAAAAGAACAACTGTATAGAAAGAAGTCTATTAAAGAAGTTTCTTACAAGATAATAACAGGTAAATACAAGATATGTAAATCTAATTACATTACTCATTAAACTCACAGGGTTGAGTAATAAAAACAACGACTCAACCCTAAGTGTTTTTTTGACGGTTAGCTTCAACAAAGAACCCTGTTAACATTACTTATTAACAACAAAGTTCCGTGTTGTTGAGCTTGAAGGAGTAATAAATTTACAGTAATATTTACCATTTACTATGTTTTTGGTATCAACTAATAAAGAATATGTTCCTGCATCCTGAAGATTACCTAAGGCACTATAAACTTGGTTACCAAGTTGATCGTAGATTTTTACTGTAACTGTTTCCCTAGCTTTTAGAACATATCCAATATTCATATAGCTAGTTAGAGGATTGGGGTAAATTCCAAGAACAAGAAGCACATCTTCTTCACCATTTTCCACCGTTTCTTTCAGTGAACTTGTGATTTCTTGTATATTTTCTGGAGCAAAATCGGGAGCGTTCTGTTTACCAATTGCAGGTGTAGTAGCCGGTATTATTTTTGGAAAATTTTCGGGTGTGTAAAACCCTTTCCAGAACGTTTCGGTTTTTATAGGAACTGTTATTGAATCGACAAAATAGAAATCGGCTTGAGTTTTTTCAGGGATAACATCAAGAATGAAATACCCGTGATTTGTTAGATCCAAATCTTTGATATGTGGATTCAACATTTTAATAACACCTTCTGCTTGCTCAATAAAAGGGGTTTTCCCTTTTACTC
>CALMMI010000448.1 GCA_937868245.1 uncultured Ignavibacteria bacterium
TACATGCGTAATCAAGTACTTCTAACTTACGGCCATTTTATAATTTTTGAAGTTAAAAAAGACTCATTTATAATAAAAAAGGAGATTTCAAAAGGAGCAGAAGTAATTGATTTTCTTTACTATAATGATTCTACATTATTATATACATTTTCATCATCTTACCACTCTTTCTACAATTTACCTGATGCCGGATTACCCAAAGATGTAGAACGTTCCTTTAGTAACGGATTAACTAAATCAAACTTATTCAGTAATACAAACTCTTCCTTAATATCTTATTCTAATAGATACACTCCAGAGGCAGGTTATACCGGTTCTTCCGGATATGTAGGAAATATATTTCCTACATCTATGCAAAACCGTATTTTATTTGAAGGAACAAAGAGTTTTTATTATTATGATTTATCATCAGATTCTATCCTTCGTAAGGATAGCATTCGATTTCCTTTTTCAGGTAGATTACTTTTGGCTACTACATACTCAGCAAACGATGTTTTAGTAATGTATCAGTATGGTAACTTTTACTTCAACGATATTCGCACAACGGCTCAATTAGATTCTATTGCTACTCCTGTGTCTATTACTTCATTTACAGTAACCAATAATGACAAATCTCTGCTTGCTTGGAACTCACAAGGAATAATAATTCTAATTGACATAGAGCGCATAACGCCCGTAAAAGAAGAAACAATTCAAACAAGAGAAAATGTTATTTTCCCAAACCCAACAACAGGAATTATAACATTGAATAACTCCGCTTTTCAATCAGGTCAGTTAAAGATTAACTTGGTAAATTTGACTGGAAACACTCATAGGGTACTTTACGATAACTTCTATAATCAGGAAAAGTTAAGTTTTGATATTTCTAATGTACCCGCGGGGAGTTATCTGGTTACTGCTCATCAAAACAGTAAAGCTACATCGTTCAAAGTGGTAAAAGAATAATAGCTGGTGTTCGCAATCAAGCTAAAAACAAAAAACCCGCTTCAATACGAAGCGGGTTTTTTTATGGCGGGACCGACGAGACTCGAACTCGCGACCTCCTGCGTGACAGGCAGGCGCTCTAACCAAGCTGAGCTACGATCCCACTAATGTCAATTTTTATTTTCAATCTTAGCGCGTGGACTTGAGGGGGATCGAACCCCTGACCTCGTGAATGCCATTCAAGCGCTCTCCCAACTGAGCTACAAGCCCAAGTCTTTAATTTGGGGAACGCAAAAATACGAGAATATCGCCGTTTCCGCAAAAAATATTTTTAATTGTGTGTTTTTTTTCGGTCAGGCTTTAGATTTTTTGGGATGTACTTCCTGTTGTGCGGCTGCAAGCCACTCTTCTTTATGCTTTATTAAATAAGCCTTTGCAGCATCGTATTCATTTGGAATATACCCTTCCAGTATTGCTTCTTCAATTGCATTTTTTATAAACCCAACTGCTCGCGACGGCTCAAGATTACAAAATTCCATAATCTCTTCACCACGAACAGGGGATTGAAAAGCCCGTAATTGGTCACGTTCCTGCACATCCATGATTTTTTTGAACACCACATCGTAGTTACGCAGATACTTTTCTGCACGTTTAGGATTTTTGGTGGTTATATCTGCACGGCACAGTGTAAAAAGGTCTTCCAATGCGTCTCCAGCCGCCACTGCAAGACGTCTTACAGCAGAATCGGTAACTTCTTCGTCCAGGAGTATCATCGGACGTTGGTGAAGCCGCACAAGCTTTTCTACATACGGAAGATTCTCCATCGGCAGTTTCAACCTACGGAAAATGGATTGTTGCCATCTTGCACCGATTTCCTCATGACCATGAAATGACCAGCCGATACCGGGTAAAAACCGCTTTGTTTTGGGTTTTGCAATATCATGCATTAAAGTAGCAAACCGAAGCCAAAGATTATCCGATACGGCTGCAAGATTATCCAACACTTGCAATGTATGATAAAAAACGTCCTTATGGGCATATTCCTGTTCACCAATCTGTACTAGATCGATTCCAGCCAAACGCTCTACTTCGGGGAATACATACTTCAATAGTCCTGTTTCGTACAGAATAGTTAACCCAATGCTCGGCTTTGGCGCAGCAAGCATTTTTAGAAATTCATCACTGATTCGTTCTTGCGAAATTATCGTAATCCTGTCCGCCATTTGAGTCATGGCTTCTTTTATTTCGGGCATCAAGGTAAATCCAAGCCTCGCTGCAAATCTTGCTGCACGCATCATCCTGAGCGGGTCGTCGCTAAATGTAACAATCGGATCAAGGGGTGTTCTGAGTATCTTTTGCTCTAAATCTTCCTGCCCGTCGAAAATATCAATCAATTTCCCGAACGTTTTTGAGTTAAGCGAAACAGCCATTGCATTGATTGTAAAATCTCTACGCCTTAGATCATCTTCAAGAGTCCCTTCACTCACAATGGGTTTTCTAGAATGCGATAAGTATTCTTCTTTTCGAGTACCTACAAATTCAAGTTTGTAATCTCCAACAGGAACAAGCGCAGTACGAAACCGTTCGTATATTACAGCTTTTGATGAGAAATAATGAGCAACAATTTCAGCAAAATTCAGAGAATCTCCAACCACAGTACAGTCTATATCCTGAACTATTCTCCCCATAAAATAATCGCGCACCCATCCGCCGACTGCGTATAGTTCTACGCCCCGTTCATCTGCAATTTTTCCTAATGTATGGAGCATCGGCTCTTGTATTTCCAGCGTTTTTTCCATTATTTTGCTATTGACATTCTCTGTTTATCATAAAAAAAGGACTGCTTTTTATCGCAATCCTTCTAATTATCTTGCATTAAAAAAGATTTTACCCGTTATACTGCTCCACATCCTTCACACGTCTGAATCCTACAGAACCTTTATCACGGCGTTCAATAGCTTTCAAAGCCGAAGCATAAATTTCTTTCCATGTCAAACCGAATTTAATCATCAATTCATCAGGATCACCGCTACCGCCGAAACTATCCTTTACACCCACGAATTCAATCGGAACCGGGGAGTTCTTTGCAGTTACTTCTGCTACTGCTCCACCCAAACCGCCATGAACCTGATGTTCTTCTGCTGTAACTATTGCACCGCATTCGCGGGCAGCCGTTACAGTTGTTTCCACGTCGAACGGTTTGATAGACGGATTGTTGATTACCCGTGCCTGAATTCCTTTTTTAGCAAGCTCTTGTGCTGCAAGCAAACACTCCCAAACGAGAGCACCACATGCAATCAATGCAACATCGTTACCTTCGCGAAGAACGTGTGCTTTTCCGATTTCAAACGGAGTTGCATCAGTAGTATAAAGCGGCACAGGAGAACGTCCAAAACGTATATAAGCAGGACCAACCATCTCCCCCATAGCAATTGTAGCTTTTTTTGCTTCAAGATAATCACACGGTACAAGCATTGTCATGTGTGGCAATGTCCGTAAAAATGCAACTTCCTCAAGTACTTGGTGAGTTGCACCGTCGGGTCCAACACTGATTCCTGCGTGTCCGCCGCCGATTTTCACATTTGCTTCATTATAACAGCATGAAATACGTATCTGATCTGCATTACGAAGCGCACAGAATGCACCATAACTTGCAAAGAATGGTACTTTGCCGGATAGGGCAAGACCGGCTGCAATCGTCGTTGCGTTTTGCTCTGCAATACCGATTGAAAAGAATCTGTCTGGAAATTTATCCTTGAAAAGGGATGTCATTACCGAGCCGGTAATGTCACCTCCGAGTACAACCACATTTTCATTTCGCTCACCGAGTACTACCAACGCTTCTCCAAAACCGTGTCTTGTGGGTTTTGAACCCAATAGTGTATATTCTTCCATTGTATATATGCTAATTATTAAATACTTTATTTTGCTTTTTTAAGGAGCCCTTCAATATTTACCTTATCCAATATCTGTCCAATATCTCCAAAGCTCTCAGGAATGCTGACAGCTTCAATATCAATACCAAATCTTCCGCCTACTAAGGCTGCTACTATCCCACTGTTATTATTTGGATTAAAAGTTTTAAATCCTACACCATCAGGCAATCGAATTTTTTCTATTCTTACTCCAATTTCTGAATGTGGAGTTTCATACCCCTTGGTGTTCAGTGCAGCACTTCCTCCATAATCAGTTATCGAAACGATAATAGATCCTTTAGGCGGAACAGCATATTGCCTTCTTGCCATTGATACAGTATATCCTTCTTCTCTTTCGGATTTCATTACGGAAGAAGGAGAACCTGTTTCACCTCCCAACTTATCAGGTAAGAACTCTACAAGGGCTTTTGCAGGCAGTGGATCTTTTTTCGTTACTTTAAGATTCTCGAAATCCTTACTTGGCTTGTCCTCATCCAGAACAGGTTTATTTTGTTGTTGTTCTTGAACAGGCAAAGGTGAATTTCCTTGTTTTGCAGGAACTTGCTGCTGAGGATCTTTACATCCTATGCAGAGAATAATCCCTGTAGTAACGAGGATGTGTTGAGCAAGCGTTTTCACTTATACTAATTCTCCGAGTGCTTGTTCTGCCTGTTGTTCATTTGGAGGATTGCCGTGCCATTTGTAATTATCTTCCATAAATGAAACGCCGCGTCCCATATATGTTTTTGCGATAATAGCTGTCGGTTTTCCTGTGCCGTTTTTGTTGTTTTCAATGAATTTATCAAACGCAGCCATAATTTCATCAAAATTATGTCCGTCAATCACAATTGTATCAAATCCGAATGCTTCACATTTTTTATCAATTGGATACACGTTCATCACTTCGCGGATTCTACCGTCAATTTGGCAATCGTTGTTATCAATAATCCAACAGAAGTTATCAAGTCCGAAATGTGAAGCAGACATTGCAGCTTCCCATACCGAACCTTCTTGTAATTCTCCGTCACCTGTAAGCGAAAACACACGTCTATCGGATTTATCGAGTAATTTATCACTCATCGCCATTCCTACTGCAATTGAAATTCCTTGACCAAGCGAACCGGACGATGTTTCAATACCGGGCAATCCCATATCACGCCCCGGGTGACCTTGTAAACGGGTATTGTATTGGCGCAAGGTGGATAACTCCTGTTTTGGAAAAAATCCTGCGTTTGCCATCGTTGCATACTGCACTGGGCACATGTGTCCTGCACTTAGCACGAATCTGTCGCGTCCTTCCCAGTGACCGTTATCCTTATCATGACGCATTACACCACCCATATACAGCGCAGCAAAAATATCGGCTGAACCAAGTGGTCCTCCGCTGTGACCTGATTTTGCAAGTACAAGCATTTTCATAATGTCGCGACGGATTTCCGTTGCGATTTCTGTCAGTTCCTGTGGGGTGCGCCGTCTGTTTTCAAATGAAATGTCGCTAAATTCTACGTTCATTGTGTTTTCTTTTTGTTAATTATTAAGAGTTATCTCAATTGTTTTTTTGTTGTTTCTTTAGGTTTGTTTAATTCAAAAATAAATCGTTATTGTCATATAATCATCACACTATGAAATACTACTTCAATTTCCAAATTCTCACATCGAGTTTTCTATTATTCGTTTTAAATCCTGCTAAAAATTGACTGTTATTACTATATGCATATTCAGTATAATCAATTGAATCCGATGACATAGTTAACTTCTGTTTTGATTTCAAATCTGACATATTATAGGTTGCAAGTGGAAGTAATTTTTTACTATCTACATCGTATTTCCTTGTAGCAAAAGTTAAATCATTTGAAAAACCATAACTCTGACGATAGGATGTTAATACTATAGGAACAGAATTGATTTTTACACCTGTTTGTGTGTTAAAGAAGTTTAAGGAATTCGTATATGGTTCACGTAAAACAACAGCAGAACGATCTGAAGTATATCCTGTTTCTAATTCATTGTATAAAATATTGGGAATAGTAATTTCACTTACTTTTGTATCAGTAGTAATATCCCATTCTATTATTTTTACATTGCTTAATGTTAAATTCTTATCTTCATAAGCTTTTACCAGGATAATTCTTTTTGAACCTCTAGTTCCAACAAAATCCCAATAACTATCAGCAATATCAGTAAAGGTCAAGTCTTTAATTTTCTTTCCATCTAAAACAGAATATACTCCAAATTTTAGATCCTGATTCCTATATTTGAAAATAACTGCAGAGCCATCAGGAAGCATTCTAGGTGTTGATACACCACTAAATTTTTGCAGTATTTCGCCAGAATGAGTATTGATTACAACAGCTGTATCTTTCACACCCATAAATAATAATTTTGAGCCGTCATCACTAAAATTAACTGGAAATGCATAGGATTCGTATTCAAATAATTCTATTCCTGTTTTTGTATCGAATACTCCTGAAAAGCTGCTGTTTTGTTTTTTTATTCCGCTAATTGCAATAATAGAACCATCAGGTGAAAGTTCTGTTCCTATTAAGAAAAGCATATCACCAAGATTTATATCATGAAACTCCACTTCGGTAACTTTTGATGTATCTTCAGTATCTTTTGAATTAGTTGGATTTGTATCTCTGCACGACCCAACCAAGAAAACAAATGCAATAAGTACACAAAGAAAAATTAAGTTTTTCATAGTGTTTTTCTGGTAAATAGTGAAAATTTAACATGATTTTCTCATGTATTAGTTATTTCAATTCTTCCACTCCTCCAACCAGTTCTCAGCTTCATGAATCACCTGATCCAAACATTCCGTCTCGAAAGGAGAGTGCATGTTTCCTGCTTTTACGATTTCTAGGAAAGTCTTGCTTCCGCCGATTTCACAGATCCTGATATAATCCTTGAGTGCCTCGTCCATATTTTTGCGTGATTTACTCCAGATTTGCAAAGCACAAATTTGTGCAAGTGCATAATCTATATAGTAAAACGGCATTTCATAGATGTGTTTTTGGAATTGCCATACTGTTCCTTCTTCAGCGTACGGTAAATCTTCGTATATGCGCCATGGTAAATATTTTAACTCCAATTCATGCCATTTAGCTTTTCTGTCCGCAGGAGTAACTTCCGGATTTTCATACACCCAATGTTGGAATTCATCCACCGCGCAGCAGTATGGAAGAAACATCAACGAACGCAGCAAATGGTAAAACTTAAATTTGGATGTTTGTGTTCCGAAGAATTTATCCATCCAATTCCATGTAAGGTACTCCATTCCCATCGAGTGGATTTCGCATGCTTCCATTGTGGGGAAGATATAATCGACTACTTTGTTATTACGACTCTTGTATGCCTGGAAAGCATGTCCTGCCTCGTGAGTCAACACTTCTACATCGTGTGTTGTACCGTTAAAATTCGAAAATATAAACGGAACACCAAAAGTAGGGAAATTTGTACAATAGCCACCAACTGCTTTATTCGGACGTGTTACCAGATCCATCAACTCACGGTCAATCATCATATTGAAAAATTCATCTGTTTGAGGCGAAAGTTCGCTGTACATTTGGCGAGCTTGCTCAACAATCCATTCAGGATTACCTTGGGCAGTAGGATTACCTTCGGGAAAATGAAGAATTTCATCATGAAAGTGTAATTCATCCACACCTAATCGGTCTGCTTGTTTTTTGCGTTGTTTGGCAATCAGAGGAACGATTTTTTCGTGAACATACGTACGGAACCGTGCCACATCAGTAGGGGTGTATTCATTACGTCCCATCTCAACATAACGGTATTCCACAAAGTTCTTAAATCCAAGCTGTTTTGCCATCTTATCACGGAGTTTTACCATATCATCATAGATTTGGTCAAGCTGTTCTTTATTGGAAGCAAGGAAATCGAAACGTGCTTGTTGAGCTTTTTTGCGAACATCTCGGTTCGGATCAAGAAGTTTGCGCTCAAGACGTGATAGGTTAAACGTTTCACCGTCTAGTTCAATTTCAGCAGATGCTAATATTCCGTCGTATTGCTTACTAAGTTCCGACTGCTGGATAAGCATCGGTTTAATTTCATTCGAGAATGTTTTGATACCTTGCTCTAAATTTGAAATGAAAAGAGCTCCCCATTCTTTCTCAATTTCTTTCAAAAATCTTGAAGCAAGAATAGTCTTTACAAAGTTCTGACTCCACTCTGCAATTGTCGGTGAGTTTTCGTCGCTAAATGCGCGTTCAGCTAAAGCCCAATCATCCTTTACGTTTAATGTAAAACGCACGTGAGCAATGCTAAAGTTGGTCATATAGATTGTACGGAGTGTATTCCAATCGCGTATAACGTTATTTTGCTCATCGGCAGTAGTTGCAGCTAAGAACCTTTTTGTAAGATCTTTGTATGCTGCTTCCAGTTTTTCAAGATTTGGACGTTCGTAGGGTAATTCGGAGAATTTTTGTAAGCCACTTGTCATTTCAGTTTATGATAGTAGTAAGTGTAAAAAACAATTCATAATTAAATTCTGTATTTTTGCGGAACTACAAATTTAACAAAACTTTAGCTTCCTTTGAAATTCGAGTTTTCAAACAAACAAAAGAAACACCCGTTTTATAGTTTTCAACGAGTATAAAGTATGGTATTCAAAGCAATGGATAAAATTCATCAAAACATTGATTTACATAATAGTTCAAACAATAAGTTTGATGTATTGTTATGTCTTGACGGCAGTTTACCGGATACAAAAGTTTTTTTTGATTTTTTCATAAATATCCCGGTAATTGCAGCAGACGGTGCTGCACATAAACTCTGTAAAATGAATATTTCTCCTACGTTTATCATCGGTGACCTTGATTCGTTTCACGAATATGGTGATGCTTCAGATTTTCCTGATTCCACAATTCTTCACTATCCCGACCAGGAATCAAACGATTTTGAAAAATGTTTAGTATTCTGCAGTGAAAAAGGCTTTACGACAATTTTGGTTTTCGGTTTTCACGGCGGTTTAACGGAACACTCCTTGAATAATTGGAGTGTGCTGATGCGTCATTCTCAAAAACTTACAATTTGTATCTATGAAAATGGACGGTATGCTATTCCGCTTAAAGATTCAACTACGTTTACTGCAAAGATAGGTGAAACCATTTCGCTTATTCCTCAGCCGAGTGTGATTCTTACTACATCCGGTTTACAGTGGAATCTAACGAATGAACTTTTGGAGTTGGGTATCAGGGAAGGTGCAAGAAACTGTGCAATTGATTCGAACATATCCATTCAAATACACTCAGGAGAAGTTCTTCTTTTTTGCGATTCTTCTTTACCCTTTAAACCAACATTGTTACCTCTTCATTCTTCATATCTTAAATAGTTTAAAATTTTCTTAATGTAAGAGTAAATACAGAGTGTGGAAATGTGGATAACATTGTGGAAAAGGATGAATAAACCATAGAAGTATAGTATGTTAGGATAAACATTTGTTCTGTTGAAGCTGTGGAAAGAACTGTTAATAAGTTTTAAGTTTTCAACCATTGTGTGGAAAGAAAATTTTTTATTCACGTTCCACATTTTCTGTTCACGGTAATTTTAGAGCTTTCCACGTAAAAATGTTAATATGTGGACAATACAGTGGATAACTTTTCAATTTGTCTATCTGTTTAATTAATAAAGAGGTTAGTTTACGGTATTGCAATTAAGCCAAGTTTTACGGCTTGTTTTGCACCCGTAACAGATGGTATATTCCCGGGTAATCCTCCGAGTGTTCGATAGGCAAGGTACGCGAAACAAATTGCTTCTTTTGCATCCGATGGAATACCAAGTGAATCAGAAGTTGTTATTTCAGCATTGGGTAATTCACTTTTAAGCAGTGACATCAATGTTTTGTTATGTATCCCACCGCCGGAAGCAATGATTTTTGAAGTTGGATCGGCAAACAATCGAATGTTCTCGGCTATAGACCACGCAGTAAATTCGGTAATCGTTCGAAGAATATCTTCGGTTGGAATAGAAGGTTGAAATGTAGTTCGGATGCGCTTCTCGAGCCATGTTGAATTAAATTCTTCCCGACCTGTTGATTTAGGAGGATGTTTTGTAATAAACGCATGGTTTTTCAATTGTTCAAGCATTGCTTTGATTGTTCGTCCGGCATCAGCAATTGAACCTTTTGAATCGAACTGTTTACCGAAAAACATACGGGCTGCTGCATCTATAAGTACATTTCCCGGTCCTGTATCGAAAGCACGAATTTCGTCCTTGCTTCCTTTAGGAGGCAATAGTGTTATATTTGCAATACCGCCGATGTTCAATGCGATAACATTATTATGCTCTTCCCGTAAAAAGGTTGAATCAAAAATCGGAACTAACGGTGCTCCCTGACCTCCAACAGCAACATCTGCTGAACGGAAGTCGCCAACAACAGGAACGCCAAGTACATTCGCAAGAACTGAGGGTGAGCCAAGTTGAAGTGTTGAGCCGATAGAAAGACCAAGTTTTTTCTTTTGATGTGGTGCGTGCCACACAGTCTGGCCATGGAATCCGACAGCATCTAAAGTAGAAACAGAAATCCCCGCAATCTCGCACGCTTTTTGCGTAGCAATTGCATGTAGTTCAGAGAGTGCGGTATGGAGCCAACTTACTTCGGCAATTGTACTTTTCTTTTCGATTAGCCGCGTTATTTCATCCCGTATTTCTGAAGAGTAGGGAAGTGTCAGTTGTGATTTTAAGATAAAGCTGTGTTTGCCGTCGTGATTTGAGAATTCAACGATTGCTGCATCAATTCCATCGAGAGATGTTCCTGACATTAACCCACACATAATTCGCGGAGTTGATAACCATTCTGTTTGTTGATATTTCATTGTATTAAATCATTTAATAGTATGCATATAGATTTTCGCGGTGTTTCTGTCCAATTCGACGTTATTCCCGCACTTTCAAATATTACCGCTGTACTGCCTGACGGACAAACTACGTTATTGGTGGGTCCGACAGGTGCTGGTAAAACTACGCTTCTCAGGCTGTTATACGCTGATATTTTTCCTCATACTGGTTCAGTCTTTCTTAACGGACAGAATACAGCTATCATGAAACCACATCAAAAGCGTACTTTTTTGCAAAAAACCGGAATTGTTTTTCAAGATTGTAAATTACTACCCCACTCAACAGTGTATGAAAATGTTCTTTACCCCTTGATAATTAATGATTTACCAAAAAATGAAATAGACCATAAGTGCTTGGAAATCCTTCTTGATACCGGTATAAGTCATTTACGGGACAAATTCCCTCATCAGTTATCAGGCGGAGAGAAGCATTTAGTTGCGCTTTCAAGGGCAATTATCCATAAACCGGAATTTCTTATTGCAGACGAACCAACCGGAAATCTGGATCCGGAAACAACCATTGCCGTTGCTAATATTATACAAGGTCAAATTAGCAAAGGGGTTACAGTAATAATTTCAACACATAGTTCAGAGCTGATAGCATGTTTTCCAAAAGCAACACGCCTTGAAATGTCCGAAGGCAAAATTACGAAAGTTATTCCACCGATTACGAAAACAATTTCATAAGGTAGCATTACTATGGCAGCAGAGGAAAAATTTCCCAGAATCGCTTTGATTGGATACGGTTCTATGGGGAAGGAAATTGAAGCAATTGCACGTAAAAAAGGAATAACAATAACTAATATCTTTGATATTGATAATCCGTTATCTTTATCATCACAGGATAATTTCGATGTGGCAATTGATTTCTCTACACCTGCATCTGTTGTTGAAAATGTTCGCCTTGTTTCGTTACTTCATAAAGACATAGTTATTGGAACTACGGGTTGGAACGATTGTTTTAATGACGTACAGCAACATATTACAATCAATGAGGTTGGTGCTATTTACGGATCGAATTATTCAATTGGGATGCAAATGTTCTTCAGGGTTGTACGTCAAGCTGCTATGCTGATTAATTCTGCAGATGAGTACGATGTTTTCCTTCATGAAATCCATCATAAACGTAAAATTGACAGCCCGAGCGGCACTGCATTATCGTTGGCACATATTATTTTGGATGAAGTTGAAAGGAAGCAGAGATTAAATACTGAAACTCTTCACCATAGGATTAATGAAAACGAGTTACACGTAAGTTCGGTTCGAGGTGGTGAAATTACAGGAACACATACTGTTTATGTAGATTCTTTGGCAGATACGATTGAACTAACTCACAGGGCAAAAAACAGGGGCGGTTTTGCTTTAGGAGCATTAGAAGCTGCCGTTTGGATTTGGAATAAAAAAGGGATGTATGATTTTACTTCCGTGTTTACGGAAATACTAACCAAGTAACTATACTAAACGATAAAATGAAATTAAAACACATTTGTTTTGCTGCAATCATCGCTACATTTGCTTCAATTCAATTTTTGCCTGCAGGAGAAACTACAAAGGATAAGCCTGCTGTTGTTATTCAAAACGACACAATTTACCCAGCCGAAATTGAGATACGACCACAGATCATACAGTTGGATTTTTATCCTAACGAGTTTATAACAAAGGATATTACATTACTAAACAGGGGAGGGCAGGCGCTCGAAATTAAAAAGACGAAGGCTTCCTGTTATTCTGCAAGTGCAGCTGTTATAAATTTCTCAATCCCGCCATTTGGTTTAGGTAAAGTACGTCTTTCCTTTAACACTCAAAAGCTTACAGATTCAATCCAGCGAATCGACTATACAATATGGAGTAATGCCCGCGATTCTATGTTTACGTTTCCCGTCTATCTGCGCAGAATTGAAAGAGATTCGTCTAATACAAACCGTTAATCGCTCTACCTTTAAATAAAATTAGAAGGTTACATCAGCACCTGCCGTAAAGATATTAAACTTGCTAATATTGTAATCTAGGAATATCGTTACAGGACCAATTGGTTTTGCCACACCAATAATAAATTTTAGATTCGTATCAGATAAATCATAATATACCGTTTGCGGTTTTGTATCTCCAGGATATTCCGGTGGTTCTGCTTTTGCAACTTCCGGTGGTAATACCAAACGTATTAAACCTAGTTGCTGTTGCTGCTCCATCGGTATATAAAATTTATAGGAAGAATTAATAGAAATAGCTTCATACGATAGTCCACTATAAACATCAATAATATCTTTAAAGCTTTTACTTACCTGAAGGTTAATATCATATACCTTTGCATCAGAATTCAATTCAGCACTCGTAACACCTATTGTATTCTCTATATGAGTCTGTTGGTAAACAACTTGCAAGGCAGCGTCAAAAGGGTTGTTATCAAAGTACTGTGATAAACTGTGCTTCAACCCTAATCCCCATAAGGAGAGACTACCTACGTTTTTGTCAATTTTAATTGGAGGAATTAACCGTACTAATAATTCTGTTCCATACAATGAACCTATTTCGAATTGAGGAATTGCAGCAAAAACGGAATTAGTGTTTCCACCGGAAGGAAGAGTAAAAAAGAATGGAAATTTAGCTATTGAATTTAGAATTGTATCTTGAATTGGTTTACCGAGTTTATCGAAGACCAACTTTAAAAATGGGTCGTCTCTTGTAATTTGGTCTTTGAAATAGTCTCTATTGAGCACAAATTTTGATTCTTTATTTCCATAAACAGTTGCTGCTTTGTCCGGAAAAGACATATGGCTGGTAGCAGTGTCGTTCAATCCTTTGTCAAAAAGATATTCCAATATATCCACTATCATTCCTGCAGTATCTTTGATAGTTACTGTTTGTTTTAATAAATCATACTCAGCTACATCTTTATCAGCTAATACATCATTGAAAGATTTCCTTGGTGCTTTAGGCACATAGCTTTTTTGATCATCCCTAACAAATCCAAACATTGAATGGATACCAAATCTAAAATAAGGTGTTTTTACGTTCTTTGGTACAAAAGCAGAACGAAAAAACCTGGAATTAGCAGTAGCATTCGAAGTAGTTACCAATGGCTGTAGATATGGACCACTATTAGGTCCAAGCAGTTCTTTAGAAATTCTTCTTGTCATTTCAACGGAAAGTGCATTTGCATGAGGAGCGTCTTGAGCTGCTGCAGGTAAAATCAGGCAACAGCAAAAAAACAAAAGGGTTAGGGTGGTTTTCATGTGGTTCTATTTATTCAAAATCATTAAGTAATTTGAAAGCTAATGATACGGCTCCATCAAGAGCAGAGCCATAAGGTTGTACAACATTAAGACTTGGTTCCGATTCTAGTTTCTGATAAAGCAAGCGGGAGAGCAATGTATCATTCTCAATCATCCCTCCCATACATGCCAATTCAACAACATCTTTTGTATTCTTAAATTGTCTGCGAACAGCTAACAGTCCATCTACCAGATGTTGAGCCGAAGTTTCGATAATTGAATAACATACTTCGTCTCCGTCCTCGGCACATTTCATTACCATAGGTGTAAGGGAATGATACTCGAAAATACGTTCGGAGTATGCAGAAACGATAGTTCTTGGTCGTTCTTTTTTTACCATTGGATAGCGTTCAGCAAGCATATCGAATAGCTTTGTAGCCTTACTTCTTCCGTCCACTGCACGGACGATTGCAGTAAGACCTTCACGCCCAATCCATGCTCCGCTGCCTTCATCATCAAGCTCAATACCCCATCCGCCGCATCGAACTACTTCTTTAGAATTTATTTTCCCTAACGTAATTGTGCCAGTCCCTGCTATCAGTGCAATCCCGTTTTTACCTCCTAAAACACCTTCAAGGGCAATTTCGGCATCACTTGTTATCATTATGTCGTTGATAGTAATTTTGCTGTTTCGCGCTAATGTTTTCAGAAGGAGAGTGGAGCGTTGTTTTTCTTCTTCCAACCAAACTCCCGCTAACCCTACAACCACAGCATCAACTTCACTTGAATCGATTTCGGTTTTACTGCATAAATCACGAACCATATTCAGTACTCTTTCGGTTGATTCACCAACTCCTACAGCACCAATTCTAGTTGACCCGGCTTCAATTGTATATAAAATTTCGTTAGCTCTTTTAATGATTCCGCGTGTTTTCGACCCACCGCCATCAATTGCGATTACCGTAGCTTCATCTTTATTCATAAATATATCTTAATCTGTTAAATGTAAATAATGGTAGTAATACAAAGCAGACACTCTTTTGAATAGAACTCCATGACAAAAAGACGCACGGAATACTTCTGTTTTCTGACAAAAGACAGCAACAATTCAAAAACACAGTTGAAATAATAGTTCCACGTGGAACTATTACAAAAAAAGCTAAATTTC
>CALMMI010000449.1 GCA_937868245.1 uncultured Ignavibacteria bacterium
CTGACATGTCGACAAGGTCAATGTGACAATCAAGTTACGTCATCCAATATTACTGCTAAACTACGTCACCCTGAGATCGTAGAAGGGTTCAATTACTTACCAAATTATTGTACTAACAACGTAAACTTCTTATCTTCACCTGTTTGACCACACACCCTGCCCCTCTCGAAGAGGGGAATTAGGACTACTACCCTGCTTCCACAATAGGCAGGATTTAAGACTTTTGCATTTTATTTCCATTTTCATCCCTTTCTCCTTCCCTGTAGGGGAAGGCTGGGATGGGTTCTTGTCGGGCTGTAAATATCTTATTCAGTCACTGCCACTATCCTTTTGTCTAAAGCATCTTTGGCTGCCAGCTGTTCGGCTTGCTTCTTATTCTTTCCTGCGCCTGACCCAAGAATTTCTCCGCTTACCTGAACGGCAACTACAAATTCTTTGTCATGGTCAGGTCCTAATTCCTTTGTAACAATATACTTTGGTGCTTCCTTGCCTTCGGATTGCACAAGCTCCAAAAGAATACTCTTGAAATTTGTATCTTGCATTAATTGCTCATTCATCATTATAGGTAGTAACGACTGAATGATGAACTTCTCAACATTTTCAATACCCGAATCAAGATACATAGCTGCAATAATAGATTCAATAGCATCGGCAAGCATCGTTTCATTACCCTTTTGAAGCGACTGTCCTGCGCTAAAGCTTACCATCAGGTAATCTTGTAATTTCAGATGCCTCGCACAAAGAGCGAGCGACTTGCGGTTCACAAGCCAAGAACGCATTTTTGTAAGCTCACCCTCTTGATCCTGAGTGTAATTATAGAATAAATATTCTGCTACGACAGATCCCAATATAGAGTCACCCAAGAACTCCAAACGTTCGTTGGATATAAGGTTTGGAATATTAACCACCTGTAAATATGAACGGTGGGTGAGTGCCTGTTCAAAATATGCTATATTCGATATTTTAACACCTAATGTTTTTTCGAGAGCTGATTTGCGTTTATCATCCAAAAATCCGACACGGGGGAACATAAGTTCCTTATCAGATTTCTGTAAATGAGTAAGTCGTAAAAAATTGCTATAAATTTGCTGAAGAATATCTTTCACAGGAGACTTGTATAATTATTTCAGTAATGAGTGGAAAATTGTTAGTGAATTTCGTTTATATAAAAAAGGTCAGACATACCTGCCTGACCTGTAATGGCACTGCTATTTCTGATATATGGGAATTAGCCCCATTCATGTTGTATCTTTCTATTGTTCTTCAAATGCCTTAAAACAAAGCGAAGCATTATGTCCGCCGAATCCAAATGTATTACTTATCGCAGCACGAATTTTCCTGGCAACCGGCTTATTTGGTACGTAGAATAAATCACAAGCAGGGTCGGGAGTTTCGTAATTTATAGTTGGCGGCAGCATTGATTCCTTGATTGCAAGCACTGTTGCAATAGCTTCAATTGCTCCTGCAGCACCAAGTAAATGCCCGGTCATGGATTTTGTAGAACTTACTGCAATCTCAGAAGCTCTGTCGCCGAATACAGTTCTTATTGCTTCGGATTCGTTCTTGTCATTAAATTGGGTAGAAGTTCCGTGTGCATTGATATAATCAATGTCCGCAGGTGTCAGGTCTGCATCCTCAATACATAATTGCATGGAACGCACAGCACCTTCACCACCGGGAGCAGGTTGGGTAATATGGAATGCATCGTCCGTAAGTCCCATTCCGCTTACCTCTGCATAAATTTTTGCACCGCGGTTCATTGCATGTTCAAGTGTTTCTAGAATAAGCATTCCGCTTCCTTCACCCATTACGAAACCGTCACGACCTGCATCAAACGGGCGGCTTGCAGTTTCCGGTGAATCATTGCGGGTTGATAGAGCTTTCATTGCATTGAATCCACCAATTCCCATTGGGCAGATAACCGCTTCTGTACCCCCTACTACCATAACGTCGGCATTTCCACGTTGGAGAAGCATCAAAGCGTCTGCTATCGAATGGGAGGAAGTTGCACACGCAGAAACCGTTGCATAATTAGGACCTTTCAGTCCCCAGCGAATAGCTACATGCCCTGCTGCAATATCCGAGATAAGCATTGGTACGAAGAACGGCGAAATTCTATCGGGCTTACCATTGCGTTCATACAAATTTGTTTGTTGGTGGTGGTAGGTCCACATTCCGCCAATACCTGAGCCGATGATTACTCCTACACGGTTTCGATCGGTCTTTTCGAAATCAATACCTGAATCCTCTACAGCCATTACAGCCGAAGATATGGCAAATTGCGTAAATAAATCCATACGTTGGATTTCTTTACGGTTCATGCAAATAAGAGGGTCGTAGTTTTTTATTTCGCAAGCGAATTTTGTATCAAATTCTGTCGGGTCGAAGCGGGTGATAGGTCCACCACCTGATTTACCCGACATCATTCCATCCCAGAATTCACGCACAGTATTGCCAATCGGCGTTACTGCGCCGACACCGGTAACAACAATTTTTGGAAAATTATAGCGCGGCATAGTTTAATTATGTGATTGTATCAAAGACACTGTAATTGTAAAATCTTTGCAGATATGGAAAGAAGGGAACGCAAGCCTGTATTAGAAGCAGCACTCCCTCCTGAAAACCTCATAGAAACCTTTGCCACTTATGCTTTAACAAAGCGAGAATGCTCGCAAAGATTACGCAGGAACTTTAGATTCTAAATAAGTAATTGCATCGCCTACTGTTTGGATCTTC
>CALMMI010000450.1 GCA_937868245.1 uncultured Ignavibacteria bacterium
GGATTTCTAACCATAACATCACCAATGGTCAGAGTGCGGATATCATCATTCTCTTGCAGTATTCTCCGTACATCTCCATCTGTAATTATCCCTAACAGATTATTCTCATTATCAACAACACATACACAACCTAAAGATTTCGAAGTACTTTCTATAAGTGCGTTTCTAAAATTATCTGTAGGTCTTACTAATGGCAACGACGAACCCGTATGCATAATATCATTAACCTTTATTGTAAGGTTTTTACCCAGTTGCCCCAATGGATGAAGAAATGCAAAATCCTGATTATTGATTTTCTTCAAACGCATCAAGACCATTGCTAAAGCATCCCCTAATGCCAGAGCCGCAATCGTACTTGCAGTTGGAGCAAGATTCAACGGACAGGCCTCTTTATCTACACTTCCATCCAATACTATATCAGATAACGTAGCAATTGGTGAATCAATATTTCCAACTATGGAAATGATTGGAGTCTTCCTTTGCCTGAGGTATGGGATGATACGTAACAATTCTTCGGTAGAACCACTTTTCGATAACAATACTGCTACATCGTTTTCACTGATTATACCTATGTCGCCATGCAATCCTTCCACAGGATGGAGAAACAAAGCGGGCGTGCCAGTGCTTGTTAATGTTGCAGCTATTTTCCTTGCTATTAAACCTGATTTACCAATACCTGATATTATAACCTTTTCAGCTTTTAGTAAAAGAGTAACTGCCCTTTCTAAATTGCTGTCCAGCCGTTCAGAAACTCTTTTAATTGCAAGAAGTTCGGTTTGAATAACTTCCTTTGCATACATGATAATGTCATTATTTTCCATTTGCTTTACTACCCTAAGTTTAAATGTAACTCCTTACCGCCCAAGAGATGAAAGTGGATGTGGAATACTGTTTGCCCGGCATCTCTATTACAATTCATAACGATTCTATAGCCGGATTTATCTATTTTCTTTTCAGCTGCAAGCTTTTTTGCAATTAGAAGACAATGCCCCAACAGTTGAATATCTTCAATTGATGCTTGATTTAATGTTTCAATTTCTTTTTTGGGGACTATCAGAATATGAATTGGAGCTTGGGGTTGAATATCCTGAAAGGCAATAGCTAATTCATCTTCATATTCAATGTTAGCCGGAATTTCTCGATTAATAATTTTTGTAAAAATTGATGTACCCATAGTTATCGAATAGTAATTATACAATCTTTGAATATAAAAAAAGCCCTCCGTTATTATTATATAACAGAGGGCTTTGTTGTCATTTCAATGGCATTTGAGTACCATTTGAATATATTATCTTGCTACAGTCACCATACCTGTGAGTACTTGATTACCTACAGACATACGATAGATATATCTACCTGCAGCAACTGTGTTTCCGCTAGCATCTGTTCCATTCCATCTAACTGAGTTTGAACCGGAAGGTTGTTCGCCATTTAACAATGTAACGATTGTATTTCCGAATATGTCAATTACTTCTAATTTTACAAGTGATTTTTCTTGTAATTGGAATGAAATGTCTGTGTATGAAGAGAATGGATTTGGAGTACTTTGTCCTAAAGCAACTTCAGCTTTTCCATCAAGAGTAAACTCAAGGATATCTGAAATTTGTTTACATGATTCAGTACCGTTCAAATCAACTTGCATCAAGCGATATTGATAAGTGCTGCCCATTGCAACTTTATTATCTGTAAAGCTGTAGTTATGCTCATCGGTTGTTGTTCCGTTTCCACCGATGAAGATAATTGATGACCATTCATTTTCTGTTTCTGTACCACCGATTGTGCGGCGTTCTACATGGAAACCACTGTTGTTTTCTTCAGAAGCTGTGTGCCAGAAGAGATCCACACCGTTTTGACGTTTTTGACCATCAAAGTATGTTAGTTCAACTGGAGTTAGACAGTTTTCATCAAACAATGGTGTTTCTGAATATGTCTTGTCTCCAAGATATGGACGCAATAATGGAAGCCATGTACCACGTGTACGTGTTTGATATGAAGAGATACGAGCACCACCTGCGTGAGCAAGGTGACCAAATGCCGGGTTACCGATACTTGGCATGAATTGACTCCATGTACCTGAGAATCTTGTATTTTCATAAGCGAACACGTTTCTGTTAATCAGTTGTTTGAAACCGTTATCAACACGGAAACGTTTGTCAAGATTTAGGTGTGTACCGCTAAGACCGTATGTGCCAGGAGGTAAATCACTATAATTTGTGATAATCTGACCAACACGAGCTTTTGAAGCACCTAATGTAAATCCGTCGAAACCTAACTGAGCACAAGAAATCCAATATTCACCTGGTTCGATAACAACCGGAGCATCAAGAAGGTATGTTGTATATTCATCATAGAACAAGTCTTTACGAACATCATCATATCCTCTTTGGCGAACAACTGCAATTCCTGAATTACCTAATTGAATTGGTTTTGCACCAGGTTGACCGCCTGCATCTTTATAGATTGAGAATGAAATCGGGTCAGGACTTTGGTTCAATCCGCCAAACCATGCTTGGAAACCTTTGATTGAGTCTTGTCTGATAACTGTAAATTTCATTGCAATCTGACCTGATCCGTTACCTGCTTCAGGACCGAATGCATAACGACCGTCGATAATATCTCCGCCTGAGTGAGGGAACAAGCCTTCGGAATATCCGATCATGTTCAAACCTTTACCAACGAACTGACGACCTAATGCAGCTGCTGCAAAGTCAGGTACATCATTTCTTGCTGCCGGTGGGTCGTATGCAAATACTGGACCATAGCGCAAGTTATAGATACTATAGTTAACGTCGTTTGTATTATCCAAATCTCCACCTTGAACTGATACTCTACCTTCGATTATATAACGTCCCGGAGGTGATCTTCTAGCATTCCAAGGAGGAACACTTGAATTGATTTCTTGACCAGGATAGATTGCAGGTAAAGGATATTGGTTACAGTAAACTGCGTTTACTTGTTTTGTACCTTCATCTGAATTTAACCATTGTTCTTGATAAATACGAACTTTAACTGTAACAGTAGCTGAAGTAACATTAGAGTTATTTACAACTTTAAATCTGATAGGCATTGTTGTTGACTGGCTTGCAGGAGTTACCTCATATGGCCAATCTACTTCTACCAATTCCATTTCAACATCAGGACTTTCTTGTGAATAGATTAGATGCACGTTATCAATAAAGTAATCATCATCATCATCTTTAGGTGCTAATGGGTCAGTTTGATTATTAGCTGCACCAACACGTAAACGGAATCTGAAGTTTTTACCGCCGAGGTATGGAGAATAAATCAATGAATCTGGAAGATAGAAACAGAATTTACTGAATTCCCAATCTTTACCGTCATCATATTTATTAGCACGTAAACCTTGCGCAGCAGTAAGTGCTGAGTCTTTGCTGATTAGGTCTCTTGCACCAGGATTGTTTTGAAGGAATCCACGACGCAAACCACCTGCACCAAAGAGAGTAAGAACCGGGTTACCGGCAACTAATTGACCGTCACGACGTTTGTGTTGATTCCACACAATATCGGTAGTTGATTGCTTTGCAATGTTTTCAATTTCATCACCGCTTGGGCGTGCAAATTCAAGATAAAGCTCGTCTGGGTTTGCACCGTATGTTGTTGTTCCACCTGGAGGGTCATTATAAAGAACTCTTGGCTCAGGACCTACCAACAACGCATCTGACCATCCACGACCTAAATCGCCATTTGCGCTTCCTGTTCTTTCATAAGAGAAAGAAAGTACAGCACCTTTAGTTGGACGGTTAGGTAAATCTCTGATGTCAATCGGGAATGAACGGAGTTCATCGCCTTTAGCTGGAGTAGTTGGTTCGTCACCTGTAAGAGTTTTACGGTTCAATCTGATTACCGGTGAATTAACTTTTTGATTTGCTTTGTTAGCAGCTGGATAGATACCGCGTGGAGGAACCGGATTGTATGTATTTTCATCACCATCCGAAACTTCACCGTCGATATTCACCCATTTCAATACTGAAGGCATTGCTGTTCCATCAATGATGTGGAATTGAGTAACATCATCATTAAAACCATCACTGTTTAGGAACGACAAACGACGCATAACAAAAAGATCTTGTTTTACTGTATCGTCAAATGGCCATTGATCACCTAAACTTCTGAACAATGTATCAACAGGTTCTGCGATAACCAATGCTCTAAGACGACCGATGTGGAAGTCAATAAGTTCATTAGGTTGGAACGCAGGGAAGTTAACTCTTACCAAACCATAAGGAGGAATACCATTCAAAGGACATGCGCCGTTTGAGTAAGGGAAATTTCCACCTGTTGTAGGAGTTGTAAATGAAGCACCGCTACCGTATTCAACTGTTGCAGTTGTACCTGGGCAGAAACCTTGTAAACAGCTCATACCGATTGGTACTGATTCTGAATATGCAGTTTGACCTGTTGCCTGGTTAACAATACGGAAACGTGTTCTAAAGTTGATGTCTTGTTTTTGGAAGTTGACACCTGCAGGACGTAACGGACTTGCAAGACCTGGTCCTCGAATGTCATTTGTCATATTTTGGAAAATCGCAACAGGACGGATAGCACCTAATTGTGCATGTCCTGCAAGCAATTCTACGTTTGAACCTGTAATTGGGCGGATATATTGATCTAAATCGGCAGTTGCACTTACTTTACCTACACTATGATCTAACTTTAAAGAAG
>CALMMI010000451.1 GCA_937868245.1 uncultured Ignavibacteria bacterium
TCTGTTCCTGTTGTACTTGCTACTTGAATTGTTCCGGATTGGAGTTCTACAAATCTCTTTACAATAGGCATTCCCAGTCCAGTTCCTTTTTCACCGGCAGTACCAGAGCGTTGATGTTTGCCAAATTTTTCGAAAATATTAGGTAAGTCCTCTGGAGGGATACCGATACCGGTATCACAAACACTAAAAAGCAAGGTAGGAAAATTATGCTTGTTATCCGGGGGCTGAACTATTGCCCTTACAGTTATTGTACCGCCTTTGGGGGTGAATTTAATTGCATTCGAGAGTAAATTATTAATCACCTGAACTAATTTGGGCTCGTCGGCTTCAATATTTATAACAGGACTGCTGTAAATTTCTACAAATGTGACTCCTTTGTTCAAAGCAACATTCTTTTGCAAACGGACACAACTGCGAATTGTGAGGGCAATATCAAATTCCATCGGCATTATTTGTAGTTTGCCCGATTCCACTTTAGCAAGGTCGAGCAAGTCATTCACCAAATGCATAAGGTTTGCAGCTGTAGATGAAATAAGCTCTGAAAATTCACGTACAAGCGTAACATCTTTTGCTTCTTCACCCTTAAAAAGAATCTCGGACAAACTGTGAATACCGCTCAACGGTGAGCGTAAATCGTGGGATACAATTTGCATCAATCTGTCTTTCGCTTCATTTTGCAGGATTAATTTCTCGATATGCTCTTTCCGTTCAATCTCCAAATGACGAATTCGGAGATGAACCTTAACCCTTGCCAATACCTCTGATTCTTGAAACGGTTTGGTAATATAATCCACACCACCAACTTCCAACCCTTCAACTTTAGTTTCAGCTTCGGATAAAGCACTCAAAAAGATAATCGGTATATCACTAATGGATTTATTCTGCTTAATTCTTTTGCAAACTTCAAATCCGTTAATATCAGGAAGCATTACATCCAGAAGAATTAAGTCGGGGGTTCTTTTCTCAAGCATCTTTAGTGCCTGCTCTCCGCTAAATGCAGCAAGAACTTGATACCCGTTTGAGCGGAGTATTTGAGAGATAACGGTTACATTCTGTTCGATATCATCTACAACAAGTATCACTTTTTTTTGACTTTCCATAAATGTTCCTTTTTAGGATGCAGATTTGAAGTAATTGTTTTTCTTAATCGGTAAGCATGTATTCTGCAAAATTACGAATACGTTTCCAAACTATTCGTTATTGCCATCAAGAGTTTATAATTAGAAAGAGTAATTGCTTTTTGTAGTTCAATATTTACCTGAAAATAAGCAGGGGTATCAGGCAACAAGCCGAGCAACCGCTCTATATGCTCAAAATCTTGAAACTCAATAGCTTCCGATAGTTCTTTTCGTAATCCTTCAGGTAAATTCCAGATTTGTTCTGCAATTTCAGTAGGACTTAGCTGGTTTTCCAATTCTGAGACTTCACTGTTCATATCTTCCCTTAAAAATTCCACAGGGATAAATTGTTCAATCATTTTATAAAGTTCATTCTCCAAAAATGGCTTGCGAATATACTCATTAAAGCCTATCGATATTAACTCGTCACGCCTTCCGTCGAAACCGCTTGCTGTAAGTGCAATAATTGGCAGAGCGGCATATTGGGGCATTGTGCGGAGTATTTTAACAGCTTCATCACCGCACATATCGGGCATAAGAATATCCATTAAAACAATATCCGGTTGGAATTCATTTATCTTATCAAGGGCTGTCTTGCCTGTATCCGCCTCTGCGCAAATAAAACCGAGGGGTTCTAATAATCCGCGAGCTACTATGCAATTGGTTGCAATGTCGTCAACTATCAATACTTTCCATTTTCTATCGCTCCTAATTCCTATAATCGGCTTTGCTGTCGGACTCTTTATAACTAAAGCTGCCTGCCGGACCTGCAATGGTATTTCGAAACTGAAAACTGAACCTTTGCCAAGAGTACTTTGGATAGTAATTTCTCCTTCCATCATACGAATAATTCTATCGCAAATTGCCAGACCAAGACCCGTTCCGTCACTATACATCCCCGAAACCTGTTTGAAGGGTTGAAAAATTGTTCGTATTTGTTCAGAAGGGATTCCCCTCCCGGTATCAGTAACCGAAAACTCTACATACGCAATCTCATCAGATTCCGAATTTTTCTTTGCTACAATACGTTTTTTTTCAATTATTGAAACGGTTACACTGCCTTTTGATGTGAATTTTACAGCGTTTGAAATGAGATTAATTAAAACTTGTTTTAGCCGTTTATGGTCGGCGACAACAAAACGAAGATCAAGATTTATAGTATCAATATGGAAATCGAGTTTCTTTTCCTTGCAGCGAAGAATAAACATTTCGCCTATTTCTGTAAATAATTCATGAAGGTCAAACTCTTCAAGAACAAGCTCCATGTGTCCTGCTTCAATTTTTGAAATATCCAATACATCATTAATCATGTCGAGCAAATGGTTGCCGCTCCTGTACATCATAGAGATGTAATTTCTATTTTGCTCAATCAGGGTTTTATCCTTTTGAAGTATTTGTGCAAATCCAAGAATTGCGTTCAAAGGAGTACGCAGCTCGTGCGACATATTTGAGAGGAACGTCGATTTGGAACGGTTGGCAACTTCTGCCGATTCACGGGCAAGCGTGAGTTCATGATTCTTAATCTCCAAGTCATGAGCTTGAATCTTTAGATTCTCTTGTGTATTATCCCGCTCAATTGCTCCGGCTAAACTGGAAGCAACACTTTGGAGGGCAGCACGTTCCCATTCTTCCCAAATCCTTTCTGTATGATAGTCATAAACTCCTAAAAATCCCCAAAGGCTTTCCTTCAAAATTATCGGAATAATTATCAAAGAATAAATTCCTGCTTTCTCTATAATCTCTCGCTCGCCATCAGGAAAACTACTTCGAGTCCCTTGAATTATTGACCCTCCTGAAAGCACATCATGCCAACGATTCAACCCGATATCAATATAACGCACAGCATTGTATGCCGCTTCGGGGAGTGCAATAGATTGTTTGCCCCATTCGACCAACAATTGCATTGCCGGAGCGTTATCTTCGGATACAGAAGATTTACAAAAATATATCCTATCGACATTTGCAGATTGTCCGATAATTGTAAGTGCATCTTTTACACCGCTTTCAAAGTTCTTGGCTGTACTCAGATGTCGAAGTGCATCAGAAGTTCCCTCTAACAATACATCGCGTTTTTCCAACTCGAAAAGAGTTTGTTTTTGTACCGTAATATCTGTAGCAATACCTAAATATCCTGTTATTTCCCCTTCACTGCTCTGAAGTGGGCTTATTGACAGAAGAACGGGAAAATGGGTTCCGTCTTTCCGTACATACGTCCATTCGTCTTCATAAAATTGCCCGATTTTTGCTTTCGCAATAAATGTCTCAAATCCAACCGGAACTTCAAACCCAAGTTCTACACTAAGCATTGCAGCTCGTTCTACAACTTCATTCGGTAAATGGAAAACTCCTGGTGTTTGATTTCCTATAAGCTCGTCGGCACTGTATCCTAATGCTCTTTCGGCTGCGGGATTAAATGTAGTGATAGTACCTTCCAGAGTAGTTGCAATTATCATGTAATTCGAACTGTCAAGAATTGCCTGTTGCAGGAGCATTGTTTGCTTTAGAGCCTGTTCAGTATTCTTTCGTTGGGTTACATCTATACTTAGAACGGCAACACCGATTACATCGTCACCTTCATAAATAGGTGAGAGCGACATGTCAACATAACTGGTAGTATTATTGATGAAATATGACTGCTCATCAACAAATGATTCCCCTGCAAAGGCACGATTGTACAGGTTTGTCCAATATTCCGCTAAATCGGGGTGAATTAAATTCAAGGCTGAACTTCCGAGTTCAAGATCGTAGCCGGTTAATTCCTTATACCCCTGAGAAGATGATTTGTTCATTAAAATAAGATTCAGTTCCCTATCAACAGCCCATATTGCATCTTTTGTGTTATTCATCCACGCATCAAGATTTGCTCTGGAGTGGCGAATCTCTTCGTTCTGATTTTTGAATTCAGTAATATCTCTTGCGAAGGAAGCAACTCCTGTTATTTTTTCTTCTTCATAGATTGGATTAAATGCTATTTCAAAAAATAAAATCTCGTCATCGTAAACGGCAGGGTATTCTATTGTAAAGGATTCCCCTGATAGTGCTCTTTCATATAAGGAAGTTAATGCAATTATATTGTCTTGTGAACCCCATGTCATTTTTTCTATAAAATGATCTCCTTTATCTATATCATTACCACTATATTTTTTGAACATTTTTTTGAAATGATTATTGCAGGCAAGGATATGATAATTGGTATCAGTTGACCAAATAGCATCTTTTGAACTATTTATCCATGCGTCAAGATTAGCTTTCGAGCGGCGGATTTCCTCTTGTTGGTGTATGCGCTCTGTAAAGTCTATTGCAAGAGAAGCGACACCGGTAATTTTGTCACCATCATAGATAGGATTGAATGATATTTCAAAAAGGGTAGTTTGCCCGTCAATTGAAACTGCAGGGTATTCTACAGTAAAAGCTTCTCCGGTTAATGCTCTGCTGTGAAATGAAGACATAGTTTCTTTCATTACAGGATTTAAATTTGCAGTGAGACTATCACCTTTTTGTATTTCAATACCATTAAATTTTCGGTATAAATCTTTAAAATGATTATTGCATGCAAGAATAATC
>CALMMI010000452.1 GCA_937868245.1 uncultured Ignavibacteria bacterium
CCTTGTATCGTTCTTGGGTATTACGATATTGTTTACGCTTAAGGAAGTCCGTAAATTGTTGTTTCAGTGCCTCGATATCAATAGGAGAAGTCGTTGTTTCCATAAAGTCAGAGCAAGCCGTATAAAGAAGAATGGACTTTTAGATTAAATGCTAATATACGTAAATTTAAAGACAGAACACTATATACTTTCAAAACTCCTGTTCGATAATTGCGCTGTATTTATCCGAAGAACCTATAAAAATTATTGAGTAATTTTTGCCTAACGGGAATGAAACATTTTCAATTCTACTGTAAATTTTCTGTGTTGTCGGGTCGGAGAAAACCAGCGTAATTCTTTGTTCTGCAATTGCAGGGATATCAATAGTGCTTCTATTTGCCAGTCCGGGAGAAATCAATGCTCCATTCAATGAATCCTGTGTTATTTTAACTGCTGATATGTCTTTGGATGCATTTATATATCTTCGGCGGGAAGATGACGGTAGAATAGTAGTTACAGGTGATGAGAATAATAAAATATCAGAAACACTTGTACCTGTAACCACCGCAAGAACAGAACTGTCAGAAGTTATATTCATGGGTAATGAACCGATTCCATTAATGGACAGGGTTCGGTTACCTGTAGGTAATATTGTAGCGATTGAATTGCTAAAAAAGAGTTTTGCACCAGAGAGCACACGGTCGAAACCGGATGTAATTGATTCAGTTTCACCGATGGCATGAACTATTTCAACAAATGAACCTCGTGGAAGTTCTTCTGTATTTCCGTTTGTTTGCTCCTCTTCTATCAATGTTGCTTTTGTAATGTCATTAGCTTGGCTGGAGATTACAAGCAGGTATTTTTTATCGGCTGATAAGTTTGGAACAGCTCCGAATAATAACCCAGCAGGCGACCTTGAAGTAAAGACTGTAATCGGTAATTCACCCGGATTTAAAAATGCAGGGGCAGAATATCCCCCTGCTACAAGATTGGATGCAAGAATAACCCCTGAACTAAATCCGTTTGTGGCAGATGCATCAGTTGTAGCGCCAAGCGATACGGTTATTGGTATCTCGCTATACAGCGAATTAACTACCCGAACCGATACTTTACCGGCAGGAACATTCCCTGATTGCTCAGGAATAAGGAGTGCAGGGTATGTATGTGAATCACCAAATGCAAGAAGTGTATAGCGTTTCAATGCTTCTAATGTGGTGGAAACAACTGAAGTACCGGACGATTCAACTGAAAAGGAATCGGCTGCAAAAGAACCACAAGCAGATACTTGAATATAGTCGCTTACCGAACCCGCAGATATACCTTTTATTACAGTTGAAGAAGAGTTGTCGGTTATTCTATTAATATTAACCGAAGATTTTGATAGGTTTACTGTTCTGATTGATGCAGTTCTTTCAGTAGTTGGCTTAAGAGGTTTAAGGGCTGAATCCGACATCAACCTCTCGTTCAATAAGTATAGAGTTGGTTTATCTGTAGAGTTCTTTACAACAAAAAAAGTATATGAGGAGTCATCATTAAGTGTACATTCGAATAAGTCGATAACATTTAATGATTCATTCGTTTTTTCTACAAGATTAACTCCAATCCTACCACCGGGTAATTCTTGATCTGAACTTTGTGTCCGGTAACCGTTATCATAACCAATTTCGATTCCGTTAGCGCACCCCAAGCGCAATGAGTATTTTTTTGTTGAATCGGGGTTACAGTTCATCAACTTAACAGTAGCTTTGTTTGAAGATGAAAAATAAGGTGTGTAGATTGGAATCAATGTATCAACCGGACGTTTCACAGCCTTTGAAGAGCCGGACGGTAAGGCAATCAATGTTTGATATGAACTATGTGAAAATCTGAATTTATTCACCGGGCGATACTCATCAGCACCATTATGAATAATAGTTGTAATGGAAGTATCTGATGGAGAGTTTATAACAGATGACGAAGAATATTGCGGTACAAGTGAAGTTTGAATGGTCTTATCCAACGATAAAATTCTTCCTTCTCCGTCGGAAGCAAAGTTAATGAAACGCACATATACGCTATCCAGACCGCCCGGAGGATTTACTAAATTAGGATTTTCGCTGGCGCAGCCAAACCATGAGGCAGATAACCCGACTATGAACAATCCCAAAGCAACAAATGTCATAGATTGCCTAAGCCTGACAGAACCAAACGAAAAATTCTGAAACATCATTGGGAATTTCCTTTTTAGTGAGGAGGTAAAATTTGCCGACTAACCCTTATAAAGCGTAAAAATACGCTATTTTTGTACTCAATTTATATATTTTCGAGTAATAGACAAAATGAACGACAAACTTCAATCTATAATAGATCGCTACCAAAGTGTCGAAAACGAACTGCACAATCCTGATATTGTTCAAGATGCAAAACGTTTTCGAGATACATCACGGGAGTACAAACAACTTGAGCCTATTGCCAAGGCAGCTGCGCGGTATATTGATTTGAACAAACAGCTCGAAGATAATAAGGAACTGCTCGATACTCCATCGCTGGATCATGAATTGCGCGAAATGGCATACGAAGAGCAAAATGAGCTTCAAGCTGAAATTGAAAA
>CALMMI010000453.1 GCA_937868245.1 uncultured Ignavibacteria bacterium
ATTTTATGGACAATCAGTGTTATATACCGCTCTCTTCCTTTTTTGGAATTTTCGGTTCTACTGGAAGAAGCATATCGATTGCCATAAAAGCAGGATCGGAGGAGCAATTGGACGAAGTGCGTTCCGAAGCGGTGGGAATTATGCGTGCAGTACGTAATACACCACCCGGAGCTGAAGATGATTTTGCAATAAACGAATCTCAGATGTTTCGCGAAGAATCAAAAACGATGCGAATTGCAGTATATGGTATTGGTTTAGGACTTACAGCCCTATCGTTTATAGTCGGAATGATTGGGATTATGAATATAATGTTTGTTACTGTTACAGAGCGCACAAAAGAAATAGGGATTAGGAAGGCTTTGGGAGCTACACGAATGTCGATACTCATTCAATTTCTGACAGAAGCAGCAGCACTTTGTTTTACTGGGGCGGTGATTGCATTCATAATATGTTCGATCGCTATTTATGCTACGGTAAAAATATTCGATTTGTCGTTTCCTCCGTATATTCCTCCTGCATTACTGTTGATTGCAACGGTTGTATCAATACTGGTGGGAATTATAGCCGGACTTATTCCGGCAATGCGTGCCTCCAGAATGAATACAGTTGATGCTCTGCGGTATGAGTAGAAGGAATTTGAATCACAAACGGAAGAAAATAGTCCCCTCGTAATATGTATGTCATTATGAACGTAGTGAAGAATCTCCGTTAGCACATCCGTACTGCAAGCTTCACGTACTAACGGAGATTCTTCAGTCGAAGACTCCTTCAGAATGACAATCGCAATTATATTGTTTTTAATGTCATTGCATTATTTTGCAGATGGCCCTGCGGCTGTCGTGAACTCTGAATAACAAGATATAACTATTCGATTACTTTGGTAAGTTTCTATTCTAAAAGAAAAAATCCTGAACAATTCCCTCTGATAAACCATGAATATCGCTGAAAGTATTCTTCTTGCTCTTGATGCCGTGCGCACGCATAAACTTCGTTCTATACTTACACTACTCAGTATAGCAATCGGAATTTTTGCGATTATCGGCTCGGGCACTGCCGTTACTTCGCTAAATGATACGATGAGCGGTAAACTTGCAGAGTTGGGCGAAAATAACTTTTATGTTACCAAGGCACCTATGATTCAAACTCATGATTCATGGCGGAAATATCGTAAACGCAAAGCGGTAACATATTATCAGGCAAAAGAACTTCAAAAGCGGATGACCATTACCGACATCGTAAGTGTTTATAATGTTACCGCAGGTTTTACCATGAAAGCAGGAAATTACTCAACCGATCCAGATGTGATGCTTATCGGTGCTAATGAACATTATTTATCTACGGCAAATGTAGATATTGAATTCGGGAACCCGTTTAGTTTCGAAGATGTTAGCATGAACAGGTTTAATGCTATAATCGGGAATGATGTTGCGGTAAAGTTGTTTCCGGGAATAAGCCCGCTTGGGCAACAAATCAGGGTAAAAAACCAGCAGTTTACCGTAATCGGACTTGTTAAGGCAAAAGGCTCTATGATGGGGCAGAGTCAGGATAACATGGTAATTATTCCTATCGGCAATTTCATGCGTTATTACTCTGATGAATGGGAGCAGTCGGTTAATATTATTGTTCGCCCGCCCTCGAAGGATGCGCTTAACCCTGCTATGGACGAGGCAATCGGAATACTGCGAAGCATACGAAATGTTAAGCCGTGGGAAGAAAACAGTTTTGAAATACAAACGAATGAATCACTCACGCAACAGTTTTCAGCGTTTACCCAATACCTGGATTTGTTCGGTCTTATTTCAGGTGGGATTGCACTGCTGGCAGCAGGGGTAGGGATTATGAACATCATGCTTGTTTCTGTAAAAGAGCGTACAAGGGAAATCGGTTTACGGAAAGCGGTTGGTGCAAAAAGCAACTGGATACTACTCCAATTTGTAATAGAGGCGATTACCCTATGTCAGCTGGGTGGTATCATCGGAATCTTACTTGGATTCGTCGGCGGGTGGGCTCTCAGCAGTTCGATAGGAATTACAGCTGTTGTTCCTTTGCTTTGGGTAGCAGTTAGCGTTGGCTCGTGTACCCTGATGGGTATTGTTTTCGGCGGGTATCCGGCATGGAAAGCAGCCAATTTAGACCCGATTGATGCGCTGAGGTATGAATAATACAGTTGTAATGTTTATTGTTTAAAAGTCTAAAATATTTACGGTTCTTTT
>CALMMI010000454.1 GCA_937868245.1 uncultured Ignavibacteria bacterium
ATTTATCTCCTAAAAAAAATCTCAGTAATAGATTCGATGAATTTGAAAAAGAGGATATTGCCCTTGTTCGCTCGTGGAAAGATGAAGCATGGCAAGCATATCTCCAACCGATAATAACTGAGATTCATACTGTTTCCCACATGTTGACCGAGGTTGCAAACGCTTCCGTAAATTCAGCTGAAATTCATAAAATCAATCAGGAACTTTGCTCTATTCGTGAGCCGTTCCGTAAGGATTATATGAGCGCAATCCATAAGGTGCTCCTCATTACCCGTAACGAGGCAATCCCGTCTAAAAATCAATTGCTTGCTTGGAAAATTGCCCAGGAAGCAACCGGAGCAGAACGATATAGTTCCTACCTGTATAGTGAGTCCAAAGAGTCAGCGTTAAAAGGGCAGGTAATCCCCGCCACATACAATGAAGATTCTCCGATGATTAACGGCTCGGAGGTTATGAACGCATGTTTCGATGCTGCCCTAATCCGCGACCCGCGAGTTATTGCTTTTGGTGAAGATGTAGGAAAAATCGGCGATGTAAACCAAGGGTTTGCAGGGTTGCAAGCAAAGCACGGCGATTTACGGGTATCAGATACAGGTATTCGTGAAGTGACTATTATGGGACAGGCAATCGGAATGGCAATGCGCGGCTTACGTCCGATTGTGGAAATTCAATATTTGGATTATCTGCTCTACCCTCTCCAAATTATGTCGGACGACTTAGCTACCGTCCAATGGCGAACCAAGGGGGGGCAAAAAGCTCCTGTAATCATCCGTACCCGCGGACACCGCTTGGAAGGCGTGTGGCATAGCGGAAGTCCGATGGCAGGGATAATAAACCTTGTCCGTGGTATCCATGTGTGCGTACCACGTAACATGACACAAGCTGCAGGATTCTATAACTTGTTATTGAAAGCCGATGAACCTGCACTTATCGTGGAAGTACTGAACGGGTATCGTCTGAAAGAAAAATTACCGTCGAATGTAGGTGAATATACAGTTCCGCTTGGAGTGCCTGAGGTAATCCGCGAAGGAACGGATGTTACGGTAGTAACATACGGTGCAACGTGCAAAACAGCACTTGACGCAGCCGATGTTCTCGCGAAAACAGGGATTTCTGCCGAAGTAATTGATGTGCAAACGCTTTTGCCGTTCGATATTCACGGAAAAATAGTGGAGTCACTCAAGAAAACAAACCGTATTGTTTTTGTGGACGAAGATGTACCGGGTGGAACAACTGCATATATGATGCGTGAAGTTCTTGAAATTCAAAACGGGTACAAATATCTAGATTCAGCACCCCGGTCGTTATCAGCAAAAGAGCACCGCCCTGCGTATGGAACAGATGGGAATTACTTCTCAAAACCTGAAATGGAACATATTTTCGAGTGCGTGTATGATGTAATGAACGAAGCAAATCCTGCAAAGTTTCCGGTGTTTTACAGGTAGGGAATTGGTTGAAATATTTTTTCGTAACGGAAGTATTGAAAAATTAAATTACGATAGCAATGAAAAAAGCAATACTGATAATCCTGATTACTGCAACATCATTTTGCTTTGGATTTGCATTTAAGGCAATAACATCAGAACAGAATACTAACCCTGTAAAAATGAAAAGGGTAACAGGGATAGGTGGTGTTTTTTTCAAATGCAAAGATCCGAAAGCGATAAACGCATGGTATAAAACGCATCTGGGGTTCGAAACAAGTCCTTATGGAACAAGTTTTAAATGGCGTCAGATGGAAGACAGTACCAAAAAAGGGCTTACCCAATGGAATCCCTTTCCGGAAAAAACAAAGTATTTCGAGCCTTCTCCAAAAGACTTTATGATAAATTATAGAGTCGAGAATTTAGAAGCATTGGTTGAAGAACTGAAAAAGGAAAATGTAACAATCGTTGATACAATTGAGACATACGATTACGGGAAGTTTGTTCATATTCTTGACATCGAAGGAAATAAAATTCAATTGTGGGAACCAATTGATTAGAATGTGATTGCAGTGCAAGTAAGTAGGTGTACAAAAACAACAGGAATATTCACATGTCCTAGAATTATGAGTTCAAGACAGCCGTGAAGCCTGTTTCAAAATAATGCAACACCATAGAAGTACAATCTTTACGTTTGTCATCCTGAACTTGATTCAGGATCTCCGTGCAATCTGGACGTGCTAATTTGGACGTGCTAATTCGTAGTTCTAACGGAGATGCTGAAACGAGTTCAGCATGACAGGGCGGTTAATTTTATTGAATAACTAGAGATATTATTTACGG
>CALMMI010000455.1 GCA_937868245.1 uncultured Ignavibacteria bacterium
TCAGTGTACCATCTTTTCCTAACCATTTAGATTCTCGGTGATGATTCTCCGTATTCTTCTTTTTTTGCTTCTTACATTCATTGGAGTTCCGCTGTATGCAGCATCGGATTCTACTGACGTCACCCCGCGAAAATTTATCAATATAGACTCTGCAAAAACACTTGCTCCACGTCCGGTAGATTCATCCAAAATCATTACTCCCGAAAAAGTTGGGGACAGTATCCGTCTCCATACACCGCTACGAACTCACGGAAGTTTGTTTGCAATCCCGTTATCTTCAGTAAAGACTATAACCAAATATGAATTACCATATATTAACTTTACAGGTATTCACGATATTATCAGCCAAAAAGAACCAACCTTCTACCCTCTTCACTTAGGGAGCTACGGGCAAATGAACAGCTACGCTGTTTTTGGAGGGAGTCTGCGGGATGTAACTTTGCGGTATGACGGTAGGGATATGAACAGCAGGAGTTTTGGTGGGGTTAATCTTGAGCAATTCCCACCGGAAATGGCAGAACAAATCGAGATTCTCACAGGAACAGACGCTGTTATCTTTTCGGATAATTCAAGCGGAACTTTGATTAATATACAGGAAGTAAAGCATAATATCGCCAAGCCTTTCACACGCATTTCTTTTACACAAGGCGGGTACAATTTCATAGCATCCGACGGTACATTCAGCCAAAATATCGCTCAGAATTTTAATGCTACCCTTGGATTCAGAAGAGAATCTTCAAATTCCCGTTTTGCAAATTCCGACTTTGATGTATGGAATTTACGTGCAATCTTCCGATGGAATCCATCCGACAAAACATCATTTTCATTAAGCGAACTATTTACAAATCATAGAATTGGTACTAATGGCGGTTTGGATTCCCTTACACCAAGTTTTTCCAATGAGATAACCGCCCTTGCAACCTATCCCGACCTGGATGAACGGGTCTATAGGCATGATATTACACTTGCAGGCTCAACTGTTCTTGCTGACGATTCATCCTCTACTTTGAGCGGAACTCTGTATTTTTCCAATTCAATTTGGGAAAAAAACCGTTCCCTTGAGCTTGCGATTACAAGTGATGATACAATTCGTCTTTCACGGTTTACCGAACGAACAGTAGGTGCTACTACCCGGCTTGAGCAACGCATCAACTCTCTTACCACACTCCGGTATGGAGGTGAAGCAGTATATACTACATCAGGGCAATCCCAATATACAGAAGAACTAAAAGGACTCAAACTGGCAGGATACGGACATCTTGTACTGCAACCGGAATCGAAGAGCTTTACTTTAAGGACAGGGGCACGAGTACTGTATGAGGATTCCAAAATTATTCCGTCGCTCGGGGCTGCAGGTGAATTGAAATTTTCGGATAATCTATCACTATCCCTGGATATTTCTCAGAGCAGTCGCACTCCATCAGCAGCAGAAGGCTTGGGACTTAATGCTGAAAAAACACTATTGGGATTTGCTACATTGCAGTATAAATATGATTCTCTTCGATTAGGTGCAACAGCTTTTTCACGGCTTACTACCGACCCCATTTTATCGGAAGGTATTCGTAGGGTAAATGATACGGTTGCTTCTTCACTTTCATTTAATGGGGATTCTCGAAGAACAATTGGTATTACGGGGCAAGCACAATTGCGCTTAGGGTCACTCACTAGTAGCGGGTTCTTCCAACTCTACCAAACTGCTACCAATGGTATAACAGACAACCGTTTTCCATTATTTTATGCAGGGATTTCAGCTCAGTATGAATATCAAATCGGACAGAGTTTATTACAAGGCGGGCTATCGGTAAAGTTTCTCGGGTCATTTACCGGGGAAACATTTTTACCACAAACCTGGACTTCCATACCTTCACGTTCGGGTGAATCAAACGCTACTTTCAATGGTATTGATGCGTTTATTGTTCTGCGGTTGGGTAATGCGTTTGTTCGGGCAACCTTCTATAATATCATCTCACAAACATATTACTACGTTCCGATGTACCCGCAATTGGATAGGAATCTTCGGCTTAGTGTTACGTGGTCGTTTTTGGATTAGTCTGCAATAGTTTTTTTTGTCTATAACTTTGGACAATAAAAATTAATCTTAAAAACTAATATGTAATCTTTAGTTATTTTGCTCGAACTTTATTAGCAGCAATTTTTGTAGTTTTACCAGAGGGCTTTTTTGTCTTAGTACTTTTATCATTTGATAAAAGCCCTATAATTGTAAGTAAAGCTGCCCCTCCTAAAATCCATGGTACAATGTCATTAGAATCCTTCGGTTGTACAATTTGTGTAGGGAGCATTCGCTTATTAATCTCATCTATTGCTTGTTGAGGATTAGTTCTGTTAAAACGTAAATAATTTCCTGTGAAATTCTCTTGAACCGGAACTGTATCTTCGATTAAAAGGAGATTAGGAATATTTCTCGAAACGGCATAGTGCCATTCCTCAAGAACTCTGTTTCTTTCCGTACTCTTACCTGTAATAAGGCCAATAAATAGATGCGAGTTGTTTATTTCACTCATTGTATTCAGATCTAAACTTTTATTGTAAAAATTTATACCTGTACTAACAACAAAATTTTGCTCTCTCAATTTTGATGCAAGAGCAATTAAAATAAATTCATTATTATCTGTAACACTATATGATATGAATGCTTTCATCTCAACAAAGGTTTTATGTCTTTTAAAAAATATGCATAAAAACGTGGAAAATATTGTTGTAGTATTTTCTCACGCACCAGCAGTTGACTTTTAAATTGCTCACCACTCCAAATTGTAAAGTGCTTATCTTCAACATTTTTTTCTAAATCTTCAAACAATTTTGTAAGTTTTGATGTAGCTTTCTCTCTACACACCAAAAGATAGCCATTTGCCTTATACGACGCAAGTAAGGTTGGAATATTTACATCATAAATCTGTTTTGGAGAAATAGACGACTTGTGAAATTTACACTGAATTACCCACCGTCTTTCAAATGTTGCTATTGAATCAGTAATTTTAAATATAACAAGAATATCTCTGCCTCCATCTGTTCCGACTCCTGATGGCTTAACTCTAATATCACTAATATTGTTACCCGTTTCATTTTTAAGATCTTCAAAGTATGAAACTACCAAGTCTTCAAACTTCTTATGATCTGATATTTCATTGAAATCAAGTGTCATAAACAATATATTTATCAGCTCTTGTTAGATTGTAAGTTTTTTATCTTACAAAACTACATATATTCTCTAAAACGAATGGTGAGAATTATCTTTCTCCAAAGCCTCCATCAGCGCAACACAAACCTGCTGTACCTGCGATTGTGTCAGATCGGGATAACTCGGCAGATTAATCCCCCTCCACCCAATTTCCTCTGCTATCGGGTGGCGTTCATATTTACCTGAATACATAGGCATTGTATGGACAGGATAAAACGTAGGACGGGTTTCGATGCCTGCGTGTTTGAGATGCTCGCGAATATCATCTCGCTGGCGAACATGGGGAGCAAGTACCGAATACATCCAATAGGAATGTTGCACATCACCAATCGGAGCATGAGTAGTATAGGGGCTGTTGGTAAGAATCTCATCATACCATCCTGCAATCTCTATCTTACGGTTAATAAGCTCGTCTGCTCGTTCGAGCTGAGCCAAGCCAATTGCAGCACAAATATTGGTCATACGGTAATTAAAACCGATTACATCATGCCAATACTCACGGTATTTAGCAAGACCCTGCCCTTTGAAATGGAGAGTACGAGAATAGAGGGTTTCATCATTGGTCACCACCATCCCGCCTTCGCCCGTCGTAATTGTTTTATTACCATAAAAACTGAACGTGGAAATATCACCAAACGTTCCCACATGACGACCTTTATATAGCGTTCCGAATGCTTCGGCGCAATCCTCTATTAAAAATAAACGATGGTCTTTTGCTATTTGTGAAAGTGCGTCCATATCTGCGGGGTGTCCATAGAGATGCACTGCAATAATTGCTTTAGTTTTCGGAGTGATTTTCCGTTTGACTTCCTCAGCGTCCAATTGCCAAGTATCACGAGCTGAATCCACGAAAACTGGAGTAGCACCGGCATACACGATTGCATTCACCGGAGCGATATACGTAAACGTCGGAACAATTACCTCATCACCCGGACCTATCCCCAATGCTACCAAAGCAAGATGCAGCGCAACAGTTCCATTGCAAACAGTAGATGCATTACGAATACCGATATACTCGGCAAATTTGCTCTCGAATTCACTCACAAAACGTCCTTTACCGGAAATCCAAGCGGTATCCAAACATTCGTTTACATATTTCTTTTCATTGCCCGCGAGCGAAGGTTGATAAACGGGAATTGAGTACAACATATCAGTATTTGAAATCGTTATGAAAATTTAAGAAAAATGATATCTTTCCCTAAGAATCTGTAGAGACAGGGCATTGCCCTGTCTCTACATTTGAGTCTATGAATTTACAAGAGAACACAACATCACCGTGACTTTAACATTTGTTTTATCCGCTAATAAGAAGATAGGGCAATGCCCTATCTCTACGAATAATTACATTCTTTCTCTGAAATGTTCTATTTTCAAGTACAACATTAAACGTTTTGACTTCCATCAACCTTCTTTGGTTTCCTACCTACAAGCCGTTTAATAGCAGCAATTTCTTCTGCATTAAAAAACCCGGTAAATCGAAAGAAAGCCACCAAAACAACTACAGCCAAAATCTTCGTCCAAATCATATCAGGGAGTGCATTTACACCCCAAAATATTCCCAATGTCACTATGATAATCAGGAATATACGTTTCCATTCATACGGCACAGGATAAATAGTTCGTGAATAGTAGTACAATACTATCATACTCAGAAAATAAGCTCCGAACGTTGCCCACGCACCACCGTAAATCCCGTATTTAGGAATGAGAATAATATTCAACAGTACATTACTCGCCGCCGCAATCACCGTTGCTATCGGCAAAAACTTCGTTCGTTTGGTTATATGGAATCCCGCTGCCAAGTTTGTGAATATCCCGTTAAAGAAATATCCTCCCATTACGATAGGGATAATTCCCATTCCGCTCCAAAATGCTGGATTGATAAACCTTCCGCCCACGAACGGCATACGTACAACATATTCCATACCAAAACTTACAATCAGGAATACTAACGCGCAGCAAAGTGTAAAATAAGTAAGTATTCGACTGAATAATTGTTTTGAATCTTCCTCTTCATGATTGCTCAAATAAAATGGTCGCCATGCGAATTCAAAGACTGCCACAATTAATAACATCGGCAGAGCCAAGCGGTAGTTGACACTATACATACCCAGCATTTCAGGTCCTCCGATTGCCTTCATAATCGGACGGTCAGCAAGTTGGAGTACCATAAGCGATAATGCAGAGGGTACAGTGGGCAGTCCAAAGACAAGCATCTCTTTAAGGAGTGCCTTTCCTCCGCGCAAAGGCGTTAGCCACTTAATGATAATTGGGATAAACGCAAGAAATGCAACACCCGAGGATATTATCCCAGCAATTACAATCCCCATAATACCCATTTTAAAAACTGCTATCATGAGATACGTTGCTATTACGTTCACTGCAACGGTCATAATCTTAAGTCCCGCAAAAACCTTTGCCCGGCGGTTCATCCTTAAAACTGCATACGGGATAAACGTCAGTACATCGCAGAGCGGGATAAGTGCAGCCATTCGGATGACAGAACTGCCATATTTCGAATTAATTTCAGGAAAATATAAGGCGATGCTATCGGCAAATATGAACACCATCAGCGTAAAAAATCCGCTTACGGCAAAAATACCCCAAAAGGAATAAGAAAATGCTTCCTTAGTCCTATTAACATTATCACGTACAAAAAACCTAAAAAACGAAGTATCCAAACCTACACAATAAAGAATGGTAATAAATCCGAGTACAGAAAGTAAATCTGTGAAAACGCCGATTTCAGTTTTGCTGAGGTAATTGGAATAGAGTGGCGTCAGGAGGAAAGTCATGAACCGCACAAGGATTGTGGTCAGACCGTAAATCAAGGCATCGGATGCGAGTGTACGGAGTTTTCCGAGCATAGAGGGGAGCAATAAATAAGGAAACTTACTTCACAATCCCGATATAAAGGTAAGCAATACCAAAGGTAAACGGTACATATCTGCGTTCAGAGAACACCCCGCTTGCGTCCATCATTTCTACAAACTTCTTCCCACTTGGGAAAACCGCAGTTGTATCCAAAAGATACTGATACGCATCTTTATTTTTACCTGTTACCAACCAGCCCAATATGGGCATGAAAGTTACCCGATACAATGAGTAGAGATACTTAAATGCACCTTCGGGCTGCCCGAATTCAAGAATCATCACCCGCCCTCCGGGACGTACCACGCGCGCCATTTCTTTCAAACATTTCGGGGGAGAATCAACATTCCTGATACCGAATGATATGCTCGATACATCGAATGAATTATCCGGATATTGAAGATTCATTGCGTCCGCTATTTCAAATTTTACTTCCAAACCCAGTTCTTTCGCTTTTGCCGGGGCAAAATCCAACATTTCCGCGCAAAAATCAGTACCGGTAACATCACCGGATTTTCCTACTGCTTTTTTAAATTCTATTGCCAAATCTCCAGTCCCTGTAGCACAGTCGAGAACTCTCATTCCTGGTTTTACTCCGGATAGACGCACAACTTTTCGTCGCCATAGTTTATGAATGCCAAGGGAAAGGACTGTATTTGTGCGGTCGTAGCGGGAGGCAAGTCCCGCAAACATCGATCTGATTTGTTCGCTCATGTAGTGTGTTCTGTTTTTGGAAATGATTTTACAGTACAAAAATACGATTGTTTTGGAGGAAAATCAGCATGGGGAGGGCAGGGGGAACTAAAGTTCATCTATAGATAAGAATTTTCAATTTATTGTCTTTCTATAATTTACCGTCTGTATTGTGTAGTTATACTTTAGACCTTGAAGGTTTTCGAAAACCTTCAAGGTCTTCGACACAACAATTTAGAGCAACGGTATCATTATCCTAAGATCAGTTGCAACTGCTAATCTGAAATTTTTAGTTTGGACCATTTCTTCAACCAATCCTTTTCTTTTATTCTACTCTTAAAAACTTCCGGATTGATTTTTGGTGACGGTCTAAGTATCAAATTCAGGAGGTCATCACAACCATACGGCGCAATAATTTCAATTGTATTATGATTATTCAATCTGGCTGCTATACAGGTGGCTGTTTCGGGCCAATATGATATTGCTTCCAATGAAGTTGAATAATCAAGACTATATTTTAGCTGCATTCTCGCCTGATTTTTTACAGACCATGGATAACTCGGGTTCAAATCTTTGAGTGTATTTTCCAGTTGATGTTCATACTCCAACGAAGTATTTTCATGGTCATAAAAGATAACATCTACATCGCTGCTATCCATCTCAGTGTTTATATTGTGAAGATGATCCCAAATCTTATTCCTGATAAAACCTGCGCCAATCCAGCAGTCATTCAGTTCCAATGTTCTAACAATTTCCAGTGCGGTATAAATCCTTTTATCGGAACTCAGAATATTAGCGATTAAGTCCATCGGTATTTTTTATTATATAATAATTCAAACCATTTTTCGAGTCAATTAATATTCCGTTATTTTTTTCTATTATTTTTCGAGAGCCAAAATTGGTGACGCTACATGTAACAAGCAAATTATTGATATTCATTTCATACGCTTTTTCGATAGTTAACCGTAATATTTCAGAACCGTAGCCCTTTTTTCTTTCACTTTTTCCAATTGCATACCCAATATGTCCGCCGATTTTTTTCAACTGATCATTGAGGAAGTGACGCAGCCGGCTGATACCAACGGGTTTGTTATCCACGAACAGCCAATACGTAGTGAATGGCACCCATCCATCCGGCAAGTTTTCACCGTTTGCATAATCAACTAAGGATGTTACGTGCTTCTTAAAGTCAGATGGAGTTATATTGTATTCATTGTTTAGAAATCCACTGTTTGGCTCTATGTCGTGGAGGAGATGCATTGCGTCTGCTCCGAGGGTTAGGTTTGTTTCTATGAGTTGGGCCATACTTTTTGTTGATTAGGTCATAATGAGGAGTTTTGTTGATGTAGTTGTATAAACTAAGTGGTACTTACGTAGTTTTTTTTTTGCAACACCTACGAAAAACGAACTGATGCCAACTCATTACCTAACTGCTGAATCCCGATTAAAATTCTTTGTGCCTGTTTAGGAGCAGGTTTTTTAGTTCCATTAGCATATTGAGCTAGCAAGCTTTTATTGATACCAATCCGGTCAGCTACTGCCGAAACATTTAGGTATGGAAATGAATCGAAGAAACTTGCAATATCCATTTCATATATAATTTCTTGTGCTTCATATTCGAACGTACCCTGAAATGTAAGATTTACTGCTTCAAGGAAATTTGTTTTCAGTTCTTCGTACGTGTCTGCTTGTGAAGCAATGAAATTATTTCTCACCGTTGCAACTACTGAATAACCGCTTTCTTCTTTCATTATGTGGGCAGTGATTTTTGGCTTTTTCATCGTTTGTTTGTTTGAATGTTAGTTTGTTTCAAGATTGCTTGCAGCAATCCTTTCTTTACTTCCTTAGCACCGTGAGAAGGAACTGTAATTTGTGTTGTACTTTCATCATGTTTCATAATTATATGTGAACCGCTTTGACGCACTTCATACCATCCGTTCTGTTTTAAAAGTTTGAGCAATTCATTTGATTTCATAAACGTAAAGGTATAAAATTTATTACTTTTTAGACAAACATTACTTATAAGTAAACTCTTAATAACGATAGGATGAACTTATGCAGTGCTATCTATTCACATCCAAATGCACACGCTCCCCATTCTCCAGCGGAATTACCCCCACTCTCTTTTTAAACCGTTCCCATTCCTCCATCATGTCTTTCATTTTTTGGGGTTTTGATTTCGAGAGGTCGTTTGTTTCGCCCCAATCTTCATCAATTTTATACAAGCTGAACGCCCGTTCATCGAAAGGGTCGCTAATGTTTGTGATTTTCCAATTACCTTTTATTAGCAGGCACTCGCCGTAATGTTCCAAACCATACACATAGTTTTCGTCGTGGATTTTATTGCTGCTTCCCTGTATAAACGGTAAGAACGACTCACCTGCCATAGGAGTCATTTTCTTATTGTTATACATTTCGGGATACTCTACACCTGCAATTTCTAAAAAAGTAGGGGCTAAGTCCGTTACATTTACAGCAGTATTTTGTATTTCGTGCGAACGCTCACATAATGCACCCGACACAATCAAGGGAGTACTCACACCGCCCTCGGTAGTATATTCCTTGAATAACTTAAACGGTGCAGCCCCCGCTTGCGCCCACTGTGGACCATACGAAACAAAGGAAGTCGGCTTACCCATATTTGCATAACTGTTATCGTAATGTTCACGGATATATGGTCCGAATTCGGGATGATTGTAAAAATCCTCAGCAGCCGCCCCGTTATCCGACATAAACACTATAAGCGTGTTGTCAAGCTGTTTAGAATCTTTCAGGTATTGAATCACCTGCCCGATATGCTTATCAAGGTTATCCAGCAGTGCAGCGTATAGTTCCATTTTTCTGGATTCAATTTTCTTCTCTTCGGCAGTGAGTTCCGCCCACGGTTTGATACTTGCAAGGCGTGGAGGCAATACTGCATTCGGCGGAATAATCCCTTTGGCTTTTAATGCTTTGAACCGCAAAATCCTTAAGGAATCATAGCCCATATTATATTTACCTTTGTAGGTATTCAAATATTTATCCGGTAGTTGGAGGGGCCAGTGCGGTGCGGTGTAGGCAAGGTATGCAAAAAACGGCTTATCTTTTTGGGCATCTTTTATATACCCAATCATCTTCTCGGTATATACATCCGTAGAGAATTTTCCTTCGGGGAATTGGACAGTACTGCTGTCTTCGCGGTATTGAGGAGGTCTTCCACCAAAAACGGATTGATTGCCAATATGGTTAGCCCCGCCGTCAAGCAAGGAAAAACTCCTTTGAAACCCCTTGGTGAACGGAATATCAACAGGTCTGCTACCGAGATGCCACTTACCGGACATAAATGTCTGGTAACCGGCATCCTTCATTAGTTGTGCAACTGTTACTATTCTATCCGACAAACGATGCTCATAACCCGGCTTCCCCTCTCTTGGAGTTCCCTTTACGGAAAACATCGAACCGAGTCCTGCCACATGATTATCATTTCCCGATAGAATCATACTGCGTGTGGGGGGCGCAGAGAGGTGCAGCATGAAAGCGGGTAAACAAAATCCCTTTTGATGCCAGTAAATCAATATTGGGAGTCGAGATTTCACTGCCGAAACAGCCTAAATCTGTGTAGCCCATGTCGTCTGCTACGATTAATAGGATGTTGGGTTTAGTTGTTTTTTGGGGAGGGTCAAACGCATTGCAGGTGAAACAGAATGAGACGAAGAGTAAAACGTGAAGGAAAATAATTTTCATACATAGACTTCATTATTAAATAGTAAATAAATTAAAACATCTGCGGCAACGTAGCCCCAACCCCAACTGAAAACGTCCCGATATTCCATGTATTCTTCCCTACAAACCGGGCTGAATACTCCAAATCCAAAAACCAATTGTCGCTCACATATATACCAAACGAAGCTCCGGCAGCTACATAACTTTCCTGGAGGATTGTCCGCCTGGGGTTGAACTCCTCATTGGTCGGGAAACTGCTCATGCTTTGGAGAATATCCACATATATCTTAATTAATGTAGAAGGGATATTCTTTGCGCCCAATTCAACATGCACCG
>CALMMI010000456.1 GCA_937868245.1 uncultured Ignavibacteria bacterium
GCTCGAGTTCGGCTGCAGCTTTGTCCCGCTCCAAGTCAACAAGGCGGCGGTTCATACTCTCCCTAAGTGCGGCGAGTTTTGCTTCTTCACTTTGTACTTCAAGGAAAAGGGCATGATACTGCTCTAACTGCTCGAATGCTCCGGCGATATTTTCCGTATGCTTATAAAGGTCTATAAGTGTTTTTCTTGTTTCGTATTCTTCTTTCTTTGTGCCGAGTTCTTTTTGGATTGAGATTGCCCGAAGCAGGAGTTCCTCCGCCTTTTCCGAATCAAATTCACTAAAATCAGGTGCGGAGTATATACTTGCAATATTTGCATCATTGATAGCTATTCCGAGGGTATCACCCAGCTGCTCGCTCAGATTGAGTGATTTTTGTAAGTATTCGAGAGCAGTACCATAATCTTTCAGGTAGAAATGAACAAGCCCTATGCTATTTGTATTATTAGCTATAAACTGTTTGTTGTCAATCTCCTCTGCCAAATCAAGAGCCTTATACATATATTCCAATGCTTGAGGATACAAATGCATATCGGCATAGGTAGTTCCGATGTTTCCTGTATTAATGGTGATACTTCGTTTATTATCAACTTCTTGGGAAAGTTTGAGTGCACTATGGTAATACTCCATTGCTCTTTCAGAATCGTTTAGTTCACCATATACATTTCCGATGTTACCAAGATTAATAATAATGTTATGTTTACTGTCCAATTGTTCATTGAGCTCAAGGGCTTTATGATAATATTCTAAAGCTCTGGGGTAATCAGCCAGTGTCCAATATATGTTGCCAATGTTTCCTGTAACATCTGCTATACTTAAACGATTATCGAGTTCTTCGGCGAGCTGTAATGATTTGTGGTAATTTTCGAGTGCGCTTGGGTAATTCGCAAGATGCCAAAATATATTCCCCAAAACCTTTAAAGAATTATTTTGCAAGGTTTTATCTCCGGCATCCCTTGCAAACTGTAAGGAATATTCCGCATAGGGAAGTGCCTGTTCAGCCAAACCCCGTCGTTCCAGAGAAGTAGCAATAATATGGTTAGCACGCGCTAAACACTTCTCTTTTAAGATTGTTTCATGGGATTCCGATATGAGCAAAAGGGATTGTCTTGCCAATGATTCAGCTTCAAGCCGATTTGCAGATTTATTCAGAGCTTCAGCTTGGTCTAAGAGTTGTAAGATTTGTTCAGTCATTATCTGCTCATAAAAAATGGTTCTTCGGGGTTACGCTTTACCATTTTTAGCTTTAGGCTTCATCGAAATTGACTGCAAAAACGAGCTGAACGAAAGTGAATCCGAAGTTTCGGGGGGGAGTTCAATAGAATGTTCAAGTGAAGTGGGGGTGAGCGGCACTTGTTGTGATTGCTCAGAGCTTATATCTGCAATCAGGTTAATAGAATGATCGGTTGCACCAATAAGTAATGTTCGCCCTCCTGCTTGAATAGCATAGACAGCCCCTTTGTGAATTGATACACGTCCGATTGCTTTTAAATCGAGTGTTTGGCGTTGCGGGGCAATTTTGGACGAATATCTTTTCACGAAAAACAAGACAGCACCTAACCCCGCCACACAAAGCAGCAAAGTAAAGAATGTTCGGAGAAGGGTATCATCTATCATGGCTGTGTTATCGTTTAAGGTTACGGAGACGGTCTGTAGGGTCAACCAATGTTGTAATACGGATACCGAAGTGCTTATCGACCACAACAACTTCGCCTTCCGCTACTTTTTTACCGTTCACGAGTACATCCACAGGCTCGCTGACAAGTTTATCAAATTCCACCACTGAACCCCGTCCCAGACGTAATATATCACGGATTAACATGCTTGTTCTACCGAGTTCAATCGAAACCGGGAGTTGTAGGTCATAGAGGAGTGCCAGCTTCGGATCGTTTACAGAAGTTGGCTCGTGCATATCCATCGGAGGTAAATCCGGGAAATCAGGTGTATCAATATTTATTCCTGAAGAGCCGCCTTTAGACGTAGTGTCGGAATCTCCAGTAAGATCACCACCTTTTATAAGAGCATCAATTTCTTCTTGTGTCATGAGTGTTGGTTCCCGGGTTTATAGAGAATATCTTGTTCTACAAGGTCATCTTCAGTCAATTGACGGATGATACGGATAGCTTTTTTGCCGTCGGAAGTTCCGGGACGTGCTGCAAGTTTTCGCTTACCATCGATACTGACTTCAATTTCCTGGTCAATATGAGTTGTTGTTCTTATTACGTCGCCCACCTTCAGTTTAAGCAGTTCTTCCACTGTAATTGCAGATTTACCAAGTTCGGCAACTATTGGCAAGTGGGTATGAGCGATTTGCTGTTTCATCACCGCCATATTCTCGCGCATCCGATGAGGAGATTGAACGGATAGAGTGGAAATCTGCTGACGGTTCAATCGAGTAAGCACATCTTCGAGTGCAAAAGTAGGGAAGCAGAGGTTCATCAGATATGAGTGCATTCCTACATTCACATCGAATGAAATCACCACCACAATTTCCGATGAAGGTGCTATCTGTACGAAATCCGCCTCGGTTTCGAGCCGTGAATATTGAAAATTAAGTTCTGCGATTGACCGCCATGCCGTTTGCAAATCTGCAAGCGCATGTTCGATGATTCCACGCATAACTGCCTGTTCAATAGGTGTTATTGTACGGGGTTTACGGGTTGTTTCCGTATTCCCTCCAAGCAACCTTTCTACAATTGAAAGTGCAAGTTGCGGGCTGATCTCCATGATTCCTGTTCCGTCCGTTCCTTCAAGGTCGAACACATAAATACAACTCGGATTGGAAATCGAAAGGATAAATTCAGAATAGAATAACTGGTCAACCGAGGTAACACTGATCGAAACAATCGTTTGGAGCTTGGATACAAGATAATAACCAAAAATTTCTGCAAAATTCTCGTGAACGTTCTGGAGTGTACGGACTTGATTCTTTGAAATACGGTTCGGACGGCGGAAATCATACGTCCCCACATCACTGCGCCGCATTCCTTTTCCCTGGAGTATATCATCCACATCCACAGTTCCTGTGGACATTTCGGACAATAAACTGTCGATTTCATTTTGGGATAGAACGTCTGCCATAGTTTTTCCTCGTGTAATGATTCAATAAGCTATTATTGAATAAGGAATTTGGACATATATACATTACGTAGCTTTATGTCGTGGAAAAAGGGCTTGATTTCTTTTTTCAGAAGGAGAGGCAACGAATCTTGAAGCCCCGGCTGTTGTAATTCATCCAGAGAATACGAACGAAGTTTCTTGAGGACTTCGCTTTGAATAGGTATCATAAGCTCTTTTTCTACAATTTCTTTAGCTTTCTCATCTTCAACTTCGAACCCTAATGCAACCACTACATACCGTGTAGAAGATCCTCGTGGACTGAAAATCAAATCTTCTTTTGTTGGAACAACTATTTTGACAACTTTAGATGCAGTTTCTTCTTCATCTTCAGCTTCTTCTGTTGTATGTTTCTCTGTTTTCTCCTTCTTAGGATCATTTTTATCTGCGGATGAACCTCCGAATACCTTTACACCGATAAAAATACCGACAGCAAACACTACTGCAACCAATACACCGGCAATGATTAAGGTAATCATCGAAGGCTTTTTCTTGCCGGAGGTGTGCTCACTTC
>CALMMI010000457.1 GCA_937868245.1 uncultured Ignavibacteria bacterium
CGCTCGCATGAGCAAACCATGCTTCGGAATTTCGTGAATGAAACGGATTTGCACCCACTCCACCACCCGAAGGTCCCCGAACTACCATTGGTACACCAATTCCCCAACGGTAAGCTGTAGTAGCGGCAACATTTACAATTTGATTGAACCCGCACGTTACAAAATCCATAAACTGCATTTCTGCAACCGGACGCATACCATTTAAAGCTGCCCCAATTGCAGCTCCTACAATTGCCGATTCTGAAATCGGACAATCGAGTACACGTTTACGACCAAATTCTTCATGAAAATTCTTTGTAAGTTTGAAAGCTCCGCCATACGTAGCAATATCTTCGCCTAATAAAAACACACGTTCATCACGGCGCATTTCTGTACGGAGTGCATCGGCAATAGCTTCAAGGTAAGTTAGTTGAGGCATAGTATCGTTCGTTGGAAATTCAGAAATCAATCAACAAAAATATTTTTAAATCCTTCTTCGGCAGGTGGAAACGGAAGCTCGACAGCATAATCAATTGCTGCTCTAATCTCCTCGATAAGTTTTGCTCGCATGGCAGTAATATCGTCTTCAGAAAGAATTTTTTTTGATAGTAGGAACTTTTCGTAGCGGTCGATAGGATCGCGTTTTTGCCAGTATTCCAATAAGTCTTTGGGGACATAAGCAAAATCATCGTGTTCAGCGTGTCCTCTCATCCTCATTGTATTTGTTTCTATCAACGACGGACCTTCGCCGTTACGTGCCCGCTCAACAGCTTTAAAACATGTTTCGTAAACAAGTTCTACATCAGTTCCATCAATTGTTTCACCAAAACAGCCATATCCCAACGCACGGTCCGAGAGTTTTTCACAGGCAAATTCCACAGAATTGGGTGAAGAATATGCATATTGATTGTTTTCAATGATGAGTACCAAGGGGAGCTTCTGAACTGATGCAAAATTTACACCTTCATGAAATTCACCAGTTTGTGCCCCTCCATCACCAATATATGTCATTGAAACAACAGACTCACCACGCATTTTTGAAGCGAGTACAAATCCTGCTGCAACAGGTATCATTGCACCGAGATGCGATACGTTGCCATAAATTCGTTTACCTACATCTGCATAGTGTCCCGTACCGTCAGTCCCGCGCATAAGGCTGCCTTCTCTTGCAAGAAAGGCGAGCATCAGCGTATTTAAATCCTGCCCGAAAACAAAATGCCCTCCGATATTTCTGTGCATCGGGAAAAGAACATCTTTATTACCCATCGCATACGCCGAACCTACAGAGGAAGCCTCGTTACCGGTTTGAGAATATACACCGCCAAACGCACGACCCTGGCGGTTCAACCTTTGCATGGCAAGGTCAAACTCTCGTGCCTGAAGCATATAGCGGAACATTTCAATTCGCTGAGGATTAGTCAGTAATTTACTTGGTTTGATAGGAGGTACAGTCGCAGATTTTTTTGTGGTACTTTTGGATTCCATACAATTCAATTCAGTATATTCTTATTTTTTTTCAGTTTCTTCGATTTGTTTTTTGAGGCGTGCAGTTTGTTCTTCGATTTGCTTATTTAAAGATTGTACTTGATCGTCGAAAGACTTGTACAAAGATTTGGTTTGGTCGTCCAGTTGCTTCTTTTGTTCTTCAATTTGTTTGGATATTTGAACAAGAAAATCCTGCAAATTCTTAATTTGGTCTTTATGATTATCGAGCAAAACCCGGGCATTTTGGTCAAACTGCTGAACGAGTTTCCGAAGTTGTGCATCATAATTACGGACAAGCTGTTTGGAATTGTCTTCCAGAATTTTTACTAGTTGAGTTTTAGTATCTTCCTGAACTTTAGGGTCTTGTACTTTTGCATCATGTGTTTTAGCAGGTTGTACTTTAGCATCCTGTGTTTTTGCAGGTTTCTGGGAATAGGACACAGTAACAGAGGTCAGGGCAAGCAGAATTACCCAAAAAAAGTTTTTTTTCATAGATTCTTGTAATGTATTGAAATTAGGAAATAGTAGCTTCTTCACGTTCAAAAAGTGCAAATACTTCATCACTTGTCTGAGCATTTGTTACCTCGGAACGAAAAGCATCATTATTCATCAATCTGGAAATTCTACTGAGTAACCGAAGGTGGGTTCCAACTGTGTTTTCTCGCCCGATTAGCATAAAAACAGTATTAACAGGCATGCTATCCAATGCATCGAAATCAATTGGTTCATCAAGTGTAAGAAAACAACCTACTGTTTCAGTAACAGAATTTGTTTTCCCGTGAGGCAGAGCGAAACCTTTGCCAATTCCTGTGGACATTATCTTCTCACGTTCCCATACTACTCTTGAGACTTCAACAGCATCTGAGATTTGTCCGCTTTTACTTAATGCTTCAATCATAATCGACAACGCAGCATCTTTGCTTTGTATATGCTCATGTACTAAAATTGTTGATTTTTTGAGTATATCGGTTATTTTCATAATTTTTACTTGCAGTCGTAAATTGAATTTATAATGAGGTGTCCGTTTAATATCGGTTGTCAAATTATTTTCTCATACCTTACTTTTCACTCATCATCACTCTGAAAATAGGACACTAATCTCTGGTCATGTGCCGCTTTTTTGTGTAATCTGCGAAAATTGATTTGGTCTTGCAAACGATCGGCAAATACTTTAGCTGCGTTATATCCGTATGTACGGAGTAGGTAATTAAGAGCAATAACTTCTGTAATTACCGTAACATTCTTTCCGGGGAAGAGCGGTAGTTTTACCGATGCAACATCCACACCAACAAGTGAAAGCGGAGCTTCTTCCAATCCCGTTCGTGTGTACTCGTTATCGCGGTTCCATTCTTCCAGCTCTACAACAATTTCAAGCCTTTTTTGGAAACGGATGGCTCTGATGCCAAACATTTTCTCAACATCGATAATACCCAAACCTCTTATTTCCATAAAATGCTGGGAAAGATTTGTTCCTGTTCCCATCAATACGCTTTCACGTTTTTTTGTAAACATTACCAAATCATCGGCAACCAACCGGTGACCCCGTTCAATTAAATCCAATGCAATTTCACTTTTACCGATACCGCTCCTACCTGTAAGAAGCACACCCACACCATATACATCCACAAACGAGCCGTGCATTGCAACTTGAAGAGCGAACTGATCGTCAAGAAAATCCGAAAGCAGGTAAATTGCCTTTGTGGTCTCGAATGGGGTTGTAAATACCGTTATATTTCTTGATTCAAAAATATCAAGGAGCTCTTTATCAAAATTATGATTGTTTGTAAGGATAATGCAGGGTATCGCAAAATTTGCGATTGTCTCGCACGCTTTGATTCGTTCTTCGCAGGGTAAACTCTTTAGGTAATATATTTCGGTATTGCCGAATACTTGTACCCGATGAAATGTAAAAAGCTCCACAAAGCCCGCAAGTGCAAGTTGCGGGCGATGCAAATTCTTATCCGTTATCATATTATCATGTCCTGCCTGTCCTGCAATTGTAGTAAGCTGAACAGGGGATGTGAGTAATTGTTTAACGAGTATATTATCTTTTGTTATGGTTTTGAGCCTGTCGAATTGCGACATATCGATGTTTTATAGAAATTCAGAAATATCGGTAGCGTGATGATTCTTAACTTTATCTTTCAGTTTGCGGAGCTGGGCAACAATCTTGTCGGATGCACCATGAATACTTTTGTCGAAATCAACTGCTGTATCTTCACCATGAAAAACATGACCGTCAACATGAATTGTAAATTCAACGAATTTTCCGTATTCTTCTGATAAAATTGCATCTGTACGGATGATACCATCATAAAACTTTGGGAATTTATTTGCTGCGTCAACAACTGCGTCGTGCAATTCAGGCCACATCTTAAAATGGCGTGCTGTTACATT
>CALMMI010000458.1 GCA_937868245.1 uncultured Ignavibacteria bacterium
TAAATGGGATATTGCATTTAACAATGACGGTACCCCTGATTCAATTGATGCGGGTTCACCACGTTTACTCTATACTTTGCTAAATCCTAGAATTACTCTTGTAGGGAAGATAACTCCTGCTAATAGTTTGGATGACGTTTATGAAACTGAGGACTTAACCGCATCCTCTGAAACATATTTCTCACTTCCAAACCTTTCGACAACAGGTTATGTATTTGTAGTTAAAACTGCAGATGGTAATTATGCAAAAGTTTTTGTTAAACAACTTTTAGGAAAAATCTTACAAGGAACAATTCTTGATGACCAATATGTAACAGTAGAAATTTCATATCAGGCAAAAGTTGGAGTTCCTCATGCTGGAACACGTGGTTCAATAGGTGGATAAATTATATAAACATTTGATATTAAAACTTTTTAGGAAAAAACATGAAAAAAATATTTTGCACACTAGCTGCTTTAGCATTTATTGCTGGTACAACTGTTGCCCAAACTTCTCATACAACTCCTCGTGCCGGAGTTAAAACAACAACTACAACTACTACTACTACCACAACACCAGCAAAAGGTGCTACAGTAGCAAAAACTAAAGGTAAATCTATTAAAGGCAATGTTGTCAGTGTTATGAGTTATTGTGCAGGTAAGGGTACAGCACTAACGAAAGAACAAGCAACTGAGCTTTCAAAACGCGGTGAAATGCTTGGAGTTGTTGTTGGTGCTGCTAAATCTGGTAAAATATATCTAGTTTGTAATGCTGACGGTACAAGTGCAGCTTCAAAGTTAGCAAATGGTGGCACTCTTACAATTACTGGGAAAATTTGGTCTAAAGGCGGAATCAATCTAATTACAGCTGAATCAGTGCAATAATCTTGTACTGTAGAAACGTAAAGGCGGCTTATCTTTGGATAAGCCGCCTTTTTTATTTTGCATCTGGGGGATTACTACTTACCGGAATACTCTAACTGAACGCAGTAAAAATCTCAGTTAGAGCAACCGTCCTGTATGTTTCACGTACTAACGGAGATTCTTCAGTCGAAGACTCCTTCAGAGTGATATTTGTAATTGTATTGTTTTTAATGACATTGCATTGTTTTACAGCCGGGTCTGAGGCTGTTGTGAACTCTGAATAACAGGCTTTTCTTATGTCATTTTATTATTTAGCAGCCTGCTTCGCAACAATCATGAACTCGAAATGATATAGATTTACATAAAGCAGGGGGCATCGTGTACTTTTTAAAAATAATAATGGCGGCTTATCAATCTGATAAACCGCCATTATATAGAATCGATTATTTCGCTTACCGTGCTATAATCACCTTTTCCACACGTACATCCGAACCTGCTTTTAATTGGTAAATATACACTCCGTTAGGGAGTTCATTCAATTCTATAGGCATCGAATATGTACCTTGGTTGAATTGTACATTGCTAATAATTGTTTGTAGAATTCCACCGGTAATACTATGAAGCGTAAGTGAAACTACGTTTTTCCTGTCGAGAGAAAAGTGTACAAGAGCTGAAGTAGTTGCTGGGTTAGGAGTCTGTCCTAAATTATAACTGTCCATTGCTGCGAGTTCTTCAACTCCAATTACTACGGGATCGCGTTTGCCGGTAATTTTAAGTATTGTTCCACCGTTGCCAGCAATCCATCCTGTAGAATCATTTACTGCCGTAATTCCAGAAAGATGGTTTGCAGTTCCGCTTGGCTGGGTTCTCCATGTTTCGCCCCCATCGTTAGTGTTAATGATTACACCTTCTTCTCCTACTGCCCAACCAACTGTCGAATCAACAAATGTGACTGAAAGAAGAGATACGATTGCACCCGACATCTGTCCTGTCCAAGTTTCACCGCCATTTGTAGTATGGCGTACAACACCAACCTCGCCTACAGCCCAACCTGTTTGAGCATCAGTAAAATAGACTGCTTTCAAACTGGAGGAAGTGCCGCTTGTTTGTTGTACCCAATCGTTACCCGCGTTCGTTGTTTTTAGAATAGTTCCGCCGTCTCCTACTGCCCACGCATTTTGTGGACTTGAAGAAAATATTCCATTCAGGCTTGAAGCACTGCTACTATTCTGTGCAAGCCAAACAGTACCCCCGTTTGTTGTATGGACGATTATACCATCGTTACCAACTGCAAAACCGTTGGATTGATCTGCAAAGTGAATAGAATGGAACGTAGTGGATGTAGGGGCAGATTGGGATTCTAGTGTAAATTGAACACCATTATCGGCTTTTAGTATAGTACCATTTTCACCAACAATCCATCCTGTTTGAGGATTGAGGAGAAATACGGATGTAAATGGTGATTGATAGCTGTGGTCGATTTTTTTCCATTGTTTGCCGGAATTATCTGTGCGTAGGATTACCGCGCTATCGCCAACTGCCATACCTGTGTTTGTTCCACTGAACGATATGGATTTAAGCGATGATGCACTGCCATTCGAGAGTACTTTCCATGTTGTGCCCCCATTTAATGTTTTGAGTATTGTTCCACTGATACCAACCGCAAAACCTACACTCTCGTTGATGAAGTTAACGGATGATAACGGAACTGTAGTCTCACTTTGCTGGATAGTCCAGGAATCACCGCCGTTATTAGTTTTGATAATTGTGCCGTTTGCACCAACAGCATAGCCTGTTGAAGCAGAAATGAACTGAACTGCCCGGAGAGCAGTAGTAACACCGGATGTTTGAGCCGCCCATTTATCACCGCCATTAACTGTCTTAAATATTTTTCCTTTGTCACCCACAGCCCAACCTGTTGTTGTAGATATGAAATGAACGGCATAAAATGCTTCTTCAACTCCGGTAAACTGGGCACTCCACTGAGCCCCGCCCGATTGAGTAGTCATTATCAAGCCATTGTTTCCAACTACCCATCCGTGCGAAGTATCAACAAAACATGCAGCGTTAAAATGTGAAACCACTCCGCTGATTTGAGTAAACCAACTGTTCCCGCCGTCGATTGTTTTAAGAATTGTTGAATTTGTACCTACGGCAAATCCGATATTCGGGTCGGGGAATTGAACTGAATTAAGTGCATACGATTTGTCACCGTTTATACTTTTCCAATGTGCTCCTGCATCATTCGATTTAAGGATTGTTCCGCCAAAACCTACTGCGATACAAGTAGTTGGCGATGCAATGCTTATTGATAATAGCTGAGAGGATGGAATACTGTCGGACACAAACCACGAACTGCCGCCATCATGGGAAGCGATGATTGTTCCGGCATTGCCTACGGAAATAATGTTGCTATTATCAATCATTTTGATTGAACTAAGATTATTCCCTTGAGGAAGGGGATTTTGCCACACCCAACTTTGTTGGGCTTGCAAGGTGATACAGCTTGCAAGTAATGCAAGTAAAAAAAGTAATGAACGGTGAAACATGTGGTTTCCTTTTTTTACTTGCATTACTTGCAAGGTGATACAGCTTGCAAGTAATGCAAGTAAAAAAAGTAATGAACGGTG
>CALMMI010000459.1 GCA_937868245.1 uncultured Ignavibacteria bacterium
ATTAACTATACACAAATTCACTTTGATTAACGGAAGTACTTTAACCTCTACTCTATAACTTTTTGTACTTTTCAAAAAAAGTAGTAATTTTGTGATAGAGTAGAAACCTAACAAGTAGTTACCCTTACAGCTCCATACCCACAATCAGGAAAACCAATGAAAATATAATTTCTTTCAAAAAATAAATAACCGGCTAAACTTCGTGATAGCTCGCCGCCATTATTCACTTTTTTAAAGGAAGAAATTATGCTTACATTGCACAATCTTACCTATATACACCCAAATCGGGATTTATTGTTCAAGAACATAAATCTTACGGTCAACAAACACAATAAAACAGCACTCATCGGTAATAACGGTATCGGGAAATCAACACTGCTTTCTATTATTGCGGGTAATCTGCCGCCGTCGAGCGGCAGTATCAATACCGACTCTATTCCCTACTATATCCCTCAGATATTCGGGCAGTTTAATGATTACACAATTGCGCAAGCTCTGCGAATTGAGGGTAAATTACATGCCCTGAATGAGATACTTGAGGGTAATGCAAACGATACGAATCTTGCAATACTTGATGATGACTGGTCAATTGAACAGCGTTGCGAGGAAGTATTTGAGCATTGGCAATTGGAGGATTTGGATCTGACTCAGAAAATGGTCTCCTTGAGCGGAGGACAAAAGACCAAGGTTTTCCTAGCAGGAATCAATATCCACCAACCTGAACTCATTCTGATGGATGAACCAAGCAATCATCTGGATTCAATTAGTAGAAATATTCTTTATGATTTTGTACAATCAACATCAAGTACACTGATGGTGGTAAGCCACGACAGAAAATTACTAAATATGCTCAACTCGGTTTACGAACTCAGCAAACGAGGAATAACAGTCTATGGCGGGAATTATGATTTTTATGTAGAACAGAAAGCAATTGAAAATAATGCTCTCCATGAAGGAATCAGGAACAAAGAAAAAGCATTGCGAAAAGCAAAAGAGATTGAGCGCGAAACTGTAGAGAGGAAAATGAAATTGGATGCCCGAGGCAAGCAAAAGAAAATAAATGAAGGGATGCCTAAGGTCATGATGAAAAAGCTGAAAAACAATGCTGAAAAAAGTACTGCCCGGATAAAAGATACTCATGATGAGAAAATTGGAACAATCTCACAGGAGTTAAGCGAGCTTAGAAATGAAGTTCCCGATATTGACAAAATGAAATTTGGTTTTGGTAATTCTACGCTTCACAAAGGGAAAATACTGATTGAGGCAAAGGATATTAACTTTGGCTATGAGGAGAAAATGCTTTGGGAACAGCCGCTAAGTATAACAATTACAAGTGGTGAGAGAATTGTAATCAAAGGATCTAATGGTTCAGGAAAAACTACTTTGGTTAAATTATTTTTGGGAGAGCTTGAACCTAAGGAAGGTATAATTCACAATGCAATCTCAAATGCTGTTTATATTGATCAGGACTACTCTTTAATTGACAATAATCTTACAGTATATGAGCAATCACAACGTTTTAATTCTACTGCTCTGGAAGAGTATGAAATCAAAATTCGACTTCACCGGTTTTTGTTTACAAAAGACTATTGGGACAAACCGTGCAGTACATTAAGCGGAGGGGAGAAAATGCGGCTGATGCTGTGTTGCTTGACAATAAGTAACAAGGCACCGGATCTGATAATTTTTGATGAACCAACCAACAATTTGGATATTCAGAACGTAACGATTCTAACAGCAGCTATTAATGACTATCAGGGAACTCTCATAGTCATTTCTCATGACGAGTACTTTTTGGAGCAAGTAAACGTGAAGAGAATAATCTACTTATAATGAATAATTTTATTAAAGTTGCAACTTCCCATACTTTATAAAAAAGACTTCCTCAATATTGTCCTTGTTTATACCTTGTATTGTACCACATTTTACAAATCACAGTGATACAAACAAGGTTTCAGCAGCAACATTCCATTCTTCTGTGGAAGTCCAAAGGTCAATTTCATCGTAGAGTGCAGTTACTTTCATTACCAATTCCCTTGCGCCTGAATTCGTTTTTTACACAAAGAAGTTCTATAAACGGTCGGTTAAAAAAGTAAGTTGAGGAATATGTAATAAAACCGGCTAACTCTTTATTATACAATGCAACAAACAATTCACCTCTTGAATTGTTTATTCTCCTGTCACCAATAAACTCATCAAATTCTTTGAGCTGCTTGGCTTCAGAATACTTTGCGCGCCTGATTTCAATCAATTTATCCATTATTTTGATTTCATTTTGCAAAACGTTTATTAACCAAAAGTGTATTATCGGTTAATGAACGAAGGAATGCAATTAAATCCTGTTTCTCGGCATCAGTAAGATTCAACTTCCGAACACGGTTGTCTTTATTAACAAAATTCTTTCCACCTGAATTATAGTGCTCAATAACTGCTTCAAGAGTAGTAAGGTGACCATCATGTTCGTACGGAGCTGTAAGTGCAATATTACGAAGCGAGGGTGTTTTGAAACTTCCAACATCCGAAGGTAATTTCGTAACGTCGGAACGCCCCTCATCATAATAATGTGAAAACAATCCTGTACTGTGGAATTGATTGTCGGTAAAATTATGCCCGGAGTGGCAATCGGAACATTGTGTACGTGAACTGAAAAACAAATCCTTGCCCCTTATTTCCGAGTCGTTCAACGCTGATTTATTCCCGTTATTAAATTCATCATAACGAGACGAGCCGGATAGAACCGTGCGTACAAAAGTGGCGATTGCCTTCATTGAAAGTCGTGTAGTCGGCTTAGTTCCATTTCCAAATGCACGGGCAAATTCAATCGAATATGCTGAATCCTGCTGTAAACGCAAATCAATCACCGGCTCAACAGCACGCATTTCTGCGGGATTTGTAGCAGCTGCAAGAGCCTGCTCTTCAATAGTTGCTGAACGTCCATCCCAAAACAGACGTTCATTGTATGCAGCATTTACTATGGTAGGTGAATTTCTGGTTCCAAGTTCCCTGTTTACTCCCCTGCTTACTTGATTTCCGTCGGTAAAGGCAAGCTCCTGTTTGTGGCAGCTTGCACATGCAACAGTTTTGTCGGATGATAACATAGGGTCGTAAAACAACTTCCGACCAAGTTCAATTTTTTCTGCATTTGCCGGGTTATCCGTAGGAAATATTGGCTCGGGAAACCCTTGGGGTACTGTATAGGGTTTTTCATTAACAGGCTGGTCGGGTGCAGGACATCCCATTAATGCAATACTTATTGCAAACACAAAAGTTAATACCATTGTATTTGCTTGAAGTATTTTGGATTTGGAAACAGCTAAAATTTTCATAGTTTCCCAAAAAAGAATAACTGATGGTTTATTTTCCGTAGAATCGGGTTTGCAAACCCGATTCTCTTTGGTATAAGAGATGAAATACTTTATTTATCATACTTTGGCAATAGAACAGGGCAAACGAACCCTGTTCTACAGATTTAGAGTTTTCTATTTAAGATTTTTCATTTTATTGAATTTTTCTTTGAATTCGATTGCTTCACGACCTTTCAGACCTGCTGCAGCAAGTGTTTCATCGCTTGGAAGCTCACCAAGCATCGACATAATTGCCTTAGCTTCTATACGAGAAAGTTTGTGTGAGTGCAGAACGTAATCCTCGAATGCTTCCCAGGCAACCGGAACAATTTCCTTCACTATACTTGCCATTGCCTCGCCATACACACGGATTTCGTACTGTGCATGTGCATCAATCCTCAATTTAAGAAAATGGAACAGATTATGAAGGTCAATTTTCCAATACCACTCTGTATAATTTGATACAGGCAGATTGATTCTGGCGATTTCTCGGGCTACTCCCATTTCCAAAAGTTCACGGTATTCAGCATACATTTGGTCTTGTGATGCCGCAAATTTTTCTGCGATTGCTTCTGCTTGTTCCGTAGGGAATGTTTCGTCTGAACGCCCCTGCTTGTTCATCGTACTTTGTGGACGAATATTTTCAAGGGAAGGAACGTAGAATTCATCTTTCATTTCCGAATAGCGTCC
>CALMMI010000460.1 GCA_937868245.1 uncultured Ignavibacteria bacterium
TTGGGATTCTATTAGTCAGTTCTTCTCCACCTCCACAGATTGCATCGGTGGTTACTCATGTTGAATTCCGTTAGAATTCTGTTCGATTTTGTAGTGCTCTTTTCAAATCCCCCTCATTCCCCCTTTGACAAGGGGGATGACGTAGGGTTCTTGTTTTACAAGCTATTAATTGTATCCTCTCTTGCCTCCCCCTTGATAAAGGGGGAATGAGGGGGATTTAGGGCGGTGTTACCCGCCCTTTCGGTACTCACTTATTACGACGCAGTCGTCATATTAACACGGGTGAACTCTGTGTTAATAGGGATTGTAACTGTTGCAGCCGATGATACTTTTGTTGTATCAAAGATTGCTGCAGGAATTACCAGAGCAGCAGTTGTTTTCTTGCTGATTGTATCAACTTTCGGTTTGATACGTTCACCTTTTTTAAGCGTGAGTGCGCCAGAACCTTCTTTGAAATTACCGTGTGTGATTAGCACCATTGTTTTGGTCGGTTCATCGGGGTCTGCACGTAAGTATGTAATTGTTACGAAATTATTTACGGTTGTACCTGAGGATGTAATCGACGGAGCTTCCGAAGCATCTTCGTAGTATTCCACACTTGCTGATGCATCACCTGCTTGATAGGTGTCAGCTGCATTGAGAACGCTCCCGCTGAACTTGTCCTGGTCGAATGTAAGTTCCATTCCTTTGTTTAATCGAACAGGATTAACCCCCGTACTGTAGTTCTGAACGGCAGAGAGAAACGCATCACCGAATGTTGTTACTGCCGTTAATGTTGGAACTGTAGTTAATGGAGTTGATTGTACCAACCCAGTTCCTACTGAATTTACTGCGAAAAAGTCGGTTTTATTCAAACCGCCTGCATACGAATTAGCCATGTTGTTTTTCCTTTAGTTTATATAAATCCCTACAAGTAATTAAATTATAAAACGAACAGTAATTTTTTATCTGTTGTTTTTTAGTCGTAGCATATTCCAGCATGATTAAATCCAGATTTCTTTCCAGCTTTTTAATCATCCCGGATTCGCTTATTTCGTACCCTTCGTGTATCAGGGTTATAGTGCTATGATCGGTAAGATACCCCTCCTCCTCCAATGAGAATTGCACTGTTTCATGTATCCTGCATTGCCAATTGATAGCCGGGTCATTACGGAATAGCCGTGCTGCCCTTGTAACTTCCGGTTCTTTCTTTTCAGTACATGGTATGTGAGAGAGTATGCTTACCTCGATTGCACCCGTTTTTTTGGGTTTGGATTGTATGGTTTCAAGTATCCTGCCGATTTGATTTTGAATGACATATTCATCCGTATCCAGCGAAAGAATCCATTCTCCTGTTGCAAGCATTTTTGCTGCATTCCGGGCATCCGAGAAATTCCAATCTTCATAACACACAGCTGAGTACGTGATTTTCACCCCGTTTTGCAGAGTATTTGCAGGAAGTGTGATGTTATCCTGCTTACCCTTGAATGTTTTACAGAGAATCACCTCTACTTCACCGCCTTCACAGTGCGGAATATTACTCAAATATTTCCGCAACCATTTCCGCTCGTTTGCATCGTCGTAGATGGTGACAATTGAAAGGAGGGGTTTGCTCTCCATTGCATTTTCAGCAGTAATATCATCTGAAATTTCAATCAGGACATCTTTCAATTTTTTGGTTCTGTAATTTGGATTTG
>CALMMI010000461.1 GCA_937868245.1 uncultured Ignavibacteria bacterium
GTATCTATTTATGTTGAAATTTAGGTCAGGTAGGTTGTTCGGGTCAAGGCAGGTGCTACAACTCTTGCAAGTTAACTCGGTTCTTGCCTTGACTTGTTGTTTTTAATACAATAACGTATCAATGCTTAGTGGTAAACACCTGCGATGACCTGCCGAAAATTCTATATGTTAATTGTTGAGTAACATCAACACGTAATCGAAACAATCTTCCGTAACTTAAGTTAAACTCCTATAAAATTTATTCACTTTTTATATAACAACAATATTTAGCAGGCACATAAAAAAAAGCCCATTCAAATCAAAATGAATGGGCTTAAATCTTTTATGCTTTTCGTTACGCTACCCAAGGACTATACCCGGGCATTCAAAAGTTAACCATCTATTGTTCCTTTACTAATCGAGCTGTCACATCCATGTTGATACTGATAGCATTGTTAACTTTTATCATTCCGAATAGCACTTCCGGAGGCTGCACATTATAATCTGTCATCTTAACTTGCTTTTGAGCCATAAACCTGTATTTACCATTTTCCAATTTACGAACTCTTACGTCCATAACCACGCGTTTGGTAACATTTGTAATCGTGAATGTAGCAAGTGCCTTTACTGTTTTCCAGTCATTCTCTATGTCGTCGAACCTACTGCCGTCATTAAGCATAACACCCAACAAATCAATTTTTATAACCGGATATTGCTCTGCTTTTAATGCATCCTGCAAATCAGAATTCATCTTAGAGTTGCTGCAATCCAAATTCATTGTATGAAGTTGAAGCATTGCATTTGAGAACCTTACTGTATCACCCGAAGCATTGAGTGAAATACCTACCGAAATTGGAGCGCATTTATCTTTGCTGTTGCATTCAAAAGTATTGACATTACTGCTGCCCTCGATATAGAGTCTGCTATTGTCCTCAATGTATGTAGTATATACGTTTCTTATCGATCTATCTGAAACAAAACCAAAAATAAGGAAACTGAGACCGAATAATAATAATAGCGTTTTCATTGAAATATCTCTCCTTTTCAACAGTAATTTCTTTATTCTGTTTGTTATATCTTGGGTGTTGCTATTAAATCTAATTACTCTATGTTAGTTACATACTACCAAATAGACGAGCAACAATAAATTTGCGTTTTTCATCACAATGTGCGTCCCGAAAACAGTATCGGGACGCACATTATAAAATTGAATTAGAACCCGACTGCTGCTTCAAATACCACTCCGTCAAATTTACCGTCAGCAAGTATATGTTTTAACGGATAATCTTTATAGCTTTGTGTAACATACTCGCCTTTTATCACAATATTATCAGTTACAAACCATCCGGCTGCTATTGCGATTCTGTTGATACTTTGTTCTGTTGCATTGCTTGCTAACATTTTTCCTTTTACCATATTATAGCGTGCACCTAAATATACATTTTCTTTTGCACCGAAACGATAGAGAGCATCTGCTGCAATTTGATTAAATGAACGGTCTAAAGCTGTTTTACCTGTTAAATCCGTTGGGTCTTTATCATTTGGACCGCGACCAGTAGCTGTTTCGTATGTACCAAAGATTTCCAATCCGCTTACTTTCAAGAATCCATTGATTTGGAATGCAGTTACTTTATCAGACATACCGGGGTTAACTCTACCTGAAAAAGCATTTGCTGTATATGATGCAGAGGTTGGTTCCATTACCATCCAATAATTTGATCCGGATCTGTCACCACCAAAAAGAGTATTGCTTTGCGCGCTGCTGATCATGTATCCTGAACCTGTTACACGAAGACGCATATTGTCTCCAATTTTGTCGTCATATCCTAATTTGAAGAGGAATGCAGGTGCTTTAGCTGTATCCTTGTCAACCACTGTTTGATTAACAGCATCAACACTACCCTTTATCGCACCGTTTGTAACACCTGCCATTGCAAGGAAACCACTTGAACGGAAAAGAATATCTGCACCGATTTCAGTTGCATAACCGTCAACGATATAATTTTCCATAAACGGATTTTGCAATGTACCACCACCGTCTGAACGGCGGAAGTGAGCATCGCCGTAATTGATTTCCATGTGTCCTACACGGATAGTTAGATATTTCATAATATCATCCAAAGCACTTACACCAAGGAATGACAAATCGTCAAACTGGATAAATCCGCCTTTTACCCATGCTTCATTATGATGGCGTGTTGAAAGGTATGTAGTTACATTCAAACGAATACCTTGTTCCAACTGCACATCCATATTCAAGTTTGCCATAGCAGTACCGAAACCGCCGGTAATTGGTTTTAACTTATATACAGATGAATCAAAAGGGTTATTACTGTGATTCAACAACTGATATTGCTGTGTAAAACCTGCGCCGAACCGTACCTTGATACCATCGTATTTAGGTGCATTCTTATCCTTTGGGGATTCGAAAACTCCGATACCGGATTTATCGTAAGGACGGAAATTATTGATTGTAGGTTGTTGTGCCGAAAGCACTGATGTTGCTGCAATAACAAACGAACATCCTAACACGAAATTTTTAACGAACGTTTTCATGACTGTACTCCTGGAAATAATTAAATTGAAACAAATGGATAATAAGATTCTATAATTTTTATGATTTTACGATTTTTTCATTGTTAAGCTGAAGGTTAGTGTGATATCATCACCACATTTTATCACACCTAACATTGCAGATGGTCTTTCGAGATTAAAGCTGGTTAGGGTAATTTTCTTAGAACCTGTAAATACAATTTCTCCGTCAGCTTGAATTTTTGCCTTTACTGTCATGTCAACCGTTTTTGCTGTTCCACCGATTGTTAGGATTCCTGTTGTTTCCACCACCCAATCGTCACCACTTTTCGTAAGGGAATTAACCCGTGAAAGAGTGTAGGTTATGTTCGGAAAATCTTCTGCTTTTAGTGCATCGTAGATTTTCTCGTCCATACTTTCTTTTTCACTTTTGATTGATTTTGCAACACACACTACATTAAGAGAGCTGATAGCTTGCAACGAGGTGTTCTGAATTGTAATTTCACCTTTTGCTGTAAGATTGGAAGCCGGAGCAGACCAATCGTGCAGTGTAGATGTACCGGATACCACCATTTTTTGAACTTTCGATGTGTATTTATCTGCAAATGCTGCAGAAGAAAATACTAAAGCCATTATGGCTGCGATTACTATTACATTGCGCGTTTTCATAATTATACCTCAAAAAAAATACTACAGTTTATATTAAATTTACTTGTTTGAATTAACTGATCTTCTGTATTTATTCTTACAAATATCTTTGTTTTACACTACAAAACTAAGGCTATGTTAAAGCGGATTCTATGATATTTGTCATGTTTGTGCAATTTTAAAAATATTTCTTTCAACAGATGACATTACAAGCGAGATTCACAACGAATAATTCTTCAATTACATTAATTAACAGTTAATTACGAATTATTATTTTCTATTTTCATGTGATGTGTTTTTACTGTAAACATCGCTTACACTAAAAATTCAAGGTTCCCTTTGATCTTTGGAAACCCTTCAAGAGCACTGATTGAAAGGCACTGCAGTTCTTCTATCGGTTATTTTGTATTTTTGTAGGAGGGTAATCGGTTTACCGGTTGAAGTTTGTTGGATTATGGTGTTTACCCTACTCATTATTTCTTTTGATGCAGTTTTATGACAACACTTTTTGCGGTTTACAACGGAAAAATCAGACAGCTTTCGATTCCCGAATTGTTTATTCTCCGTAATCAGCCGGAGTATTCGGAAACTATTATTTGGGCAGATCTTGAAGCCCCGTCGGAGGAAGAAGAAGAAACCCTGCTTGTTAATTTTTTTCTTTTTCATCACTTAGCGGTAGAGGATTGCCAACGGGAAAAACTTTCGCCCCATATCGGTGACCACTATCCTAAAGTGGAAGATTATCAGGATTATCTGTTTGTAATTTTCAATCCGGTTGACCGACCAATTGAAGAATTTGGTGATTCCATGAATGAATCTGCAGTATGTGTCCATTTCCCTACCCGCCAGATGAATACATTTTTGGGTGTTAATTTTCTGGTAACACATCATTACGAACCTTCGTCTGCTATTAGTTATGTGCGACAATTGTGCATCAAAAACCCGCAAACTCTCCAACGCGGACCTGATTTTCTATTCCATATCATAATAGATGAAATAGTTGATAACTACACCCCGGTTATTGAATATTTCGATCAACAACTGGACATTATTGAAGCAAGTATTTTTCAGGATTTTCAATCGGCTACACTTCCAAAATTACTGGGAATTAAAAAAGGGATTATCCGCCTCCGTAAGATTACTACCTACCAACGGGAAATTCTCAACCGGCTTTCACGAGGGGAATTCCCGCTTATTTCAACAGAAGAAATGTTGTATTATAGAAATGTGTACGACCACCTTGTCCGCATTGCCGACCTTGTAGAATCATATCGTGAAAACGTGGCGGGGCTTTTAGAGGCATATCTCTCTGTCAATTCTAACAGAATGAACCAGGTGATGAAGGTACTAACGGTTATTTCTACAATTTTTCTGCCGCTAACCTTCATTTCCAGTATTTACGGAATGAATTTCCATTACATGCCAGAGCTTGATTGGCATTATGGGTATTTTTTCGTGTGGGGTGTTATTGCGGTAATCAGTGGGTTTATGCTTTACTTCTTTAAGAAGAAGGGGTGGTTGGAGTAGGAAATATAGTTTTGAACATGAAAATGGGCAAGGTTTGGCATTTTTAGGAACGTGCATTCTATTTATGAAAATCACAAAGTAGTTAAAAGCCATTCTATTCCTTCAAAGCACCTGCAGTCAATCCCTGAATAATCCTCTTGTGGAAGAAAACGAACATTAACAGTATCGGAAGAGCCGAAATACTCGCACCCGCCATCAAATGTCCCCAATCAATGGATTGCTTACCCAGATAGAAAGCCAGACCTACTGGCAGCGTTCTCATTGATTCTTCATTCGTAAAAAGAAAAGGAAACAGGAAGGAATTCCAATTACTCAGGAACACATACAAAGCAAGAACCGTTAATATAGGTTTACAGAGGGGCATCACAATTTTCCAGAGGATATACCATTCCCCTGCCCCGTCGATACGGGCAGCGTCTTCAATCTCTGCAGGAAGTGCTAATACATACTGACGAACTAAAAACACACCCAACGGTGTTACAAGCCACGGAATGATAAGAGCATAATAGGTGTTTATCCAACCGAACTCCACCATAAGCCGATATAATGGTATCATTATTACCTGCTGCGGAATCATCATAACACCCAAAATCGACCAGAAAAGCCACCGTTTCCCAATAAAATTTCTGCGTGCCAGGGCATAGCCTACCCAAAGACAAAAAATCACATTTCCTGCGGTAACGATTAATGCTACAAACGTTGAATTGAGGAAATATTTCCCGAATGCATCGGAACTTAGGGCATCTGTATAGTTTTCAATCGATGTGGGTGCACTGAACAACCCCCCAAATGTTCCATAACTTTCTGGATGTTGACGAAGCGACAGCAACAGCATCCATAGCATTGGTGCAATCATTCCAAACGCAACAAAGCCAAGAGCAGTATAGAGAACTATTTTAGTAAGATTTGACGTTTTTTCTACCATTTTTAGGTATCGAATATTAGACCGGGTGGCACTTAATTACTTTTGATATTCATTATGAAGTACAAAAGTATTATTTTACTGTCAGTCGGCAAAGAAGCTCCACTAATTAGATACTATAAGGACTATGCGAATCATCTCAGGAAAATTCAAAGGAAGAACAATCACAAACTCAGCACCAAGCGGGGTTCGCCCTACTACCGACCGGGCAAGGGAAACTATTTTTAATATTCTTGGGAATATGATGGATTTCGAGGGTATCAGAGTTTTGGATTTATGTGCGGGAACAGGGGCATTGGGTATCGAAGCACTAAGTCGTGGTGCAGCTTATTGCTGTTTTGTGGAGTTATCACGAAAGACATCTACAGAAATTACAAAGACTCTTCAAAACTTTGGATTGGAACCATCCTGTTATACAGTTGTTACTTCCGATTCCCGTCAGTTTGCAAAACGGTTTTCTATTGATTCAGATCAGCAATACGATCTGATATTTACCGACCCGCCGTATAAAGAAAAAATTGTAAATCCTCTTTTCAGTATGATTGTTGAGAATGGAATTCTTACACACGATGGTGTATTTGTGGCAGAGCATGATGTTCGTGAAAAAGTAATCATACCTGAACTGTATGAAAGAAGCAGTTCCAGACTTTTCGGGGAAACAGAGGTGGACTTTTTTGTGTTGAAGGAATGAACTACCTTAAAACTCCCTCACACCCTTTTCCGTTCTCCCCACGCAGCTGACAATACTACCCAAATTACCGAAAAAACAAGTGACAATGCAAAGGTCATCCCAAGCATCATCGGACGTCTGGGAGTAGAGCGTACGCTTGGCTTTACCGCCTTATCCAATACTTGGATTACCGGCACATCACGGGCTTCCTGGATTGATTCCTGCATACGTTGTGATTCAAGATAGGCATTAATCTGCTCTTGAATTTTAATATCACGAAGCAAGTTCAAATATTTACGACCAAGATGCGGTACATTCCCAAGCGGGATAGAATATTTGTCATCTTCTGTAATTCCGCCCGTTTGTGCTTTTGCATATTGTTCTTGCAAATTTTTTACAGTTTGCTCATACGATTGAACCACCTGAGAATTTGGCTGGTATTGCTGTTTTATTGCCCCAAGTTCAATTTGAGCCTTGCTTAATTCAGTACCGATACTTACCGCGCTGGATACTATCGCTTTTGTTTGGTCATCTATGGTAAAAACTTTGTTAGCAAGTTGAAACTGTTCCATCGCCTCTTGGGTTGAATCCAGCTTATGTTTTGTTATTGCCATCAGTCGTTCAATAAACTCACGGGTCTTACGTGCAGTGGAAACATTTTTATCCCGGAGCATTTCATCTAAACATGCTGTAATGGCGTTTGGAATATCACTTGATAATTGCTTTGCAATTGAAATTTCCTCTTCCGTAGAGAAGTACTTGGTACTGATTGTACATTCAATTCCTGTAACTCCTGTTCGTACCCTTGTATCAATATATAACGATGCTTTTACAATAGTAACTATTGTTTCAGTATCCAGTCCCTTAAAAAATGGATGCTCCGGCAAATTCAACCTACGTATTACTCTTTCAATCAAAGAGTTACTTGTAATAATATCCGATGATACCGCCGAAGATTTGGAATCCATTCCTCCTAATGAAATTCCTGGTGCTGCGCTCTGTAATAGTGCAGCAAGTCCTCCGCCGCTGCTACGTTGCTCGGGTGGCATTAGGGTTGCAGTTGCCATATAGGTTTGTGGCATGAAATAACTGTACACACCAACCCCCAAAACAGCAAGCGCTACTACTACACCTATAAATACTATCCTACGGCGAATAATACTTAAAAATTCAGGAAACGAAATACTCTTTTGTTCTTGTGGTTCTTGCATAATTTCGGTTTATTTTGTTATTTCGTATAGTATTGAGTACCTGTTATCTAAAGTACTCAATGATTTTATCGCGGACGTGACAACGTATAGACTACACCAACAATAGTAATAACTTGCGCAACAACGGTAAGAATATCCAAAAATGTAATTTTTGATTCACGCACTTCTGGAACAACAATATTATCACCTGCTTCAATACCATTTGGACTATCGGATGCAAGGAGCTGTTCCCCTTGTGGTTTTACTATAATTGTTTCACCCTCGTCAGCTTTATATGCAAAACCACCCGCTAATTTGATGTAATCTTTATAGGTCAAGCTTGGCTTATATAAAACCTTGCCCGGAACATTTACCCTGCCTGCGATATTTACAAAAATATTTTTGGCGGGTACATGAATAGAGTCATCTTGTTTAAGAAATATCTTATTTGCTGCTGAATTTCTATCGTCCAACCTTTCAAAATCAATTGCTATTTTACCTCTAATCTGACGTTGTGCCTCGCGGAAATATGCTTTTTCGCGTTCTGTCATTGAAGAAATCGGCTGTCCTAACAGACGTATATACTCGTAATCTGGTTCTAATTTCAAATCACTGCGTCTGATGAGTACGGCATGTTCTATTGCTGCATCATCTGTAAATCCACCTGCGCGGGCTATAACATCGCTTATGGTTGTACCATCGGGGTTTATTCCATATCTTCCGGGGTATCTAACTTCACCTTTTACTGCAACTGTTGCTCCTGAGTGCCAATCGGGGATGCCACGAACAAATATTCTGTCTCCTGCATGAATCGGAATATCGTTACGAAACGGTCCTTTTCCTGTTAGCAGGTTTTGCTGCCAGCCTGTTGCATCTACCGAAATTCGTTCGGTAGCAGAGCTGTTGTTTTTGAATCGAATTATTTCTACAGAATCCATAAAAGCAGATGGCAATACTCCCTGTGTAAAACGTAACATTGTAGAGAGCATATCACCTTCGGCAAACTCGAAAGCACCTGGAGCAGCTACCTCGCCGCTTACCTCTATGATTTCTCGTTCGGGATATGGTGCTACATTCACAACGTCGCCACCTTGAAGTGTAGGATTCCCGTCTTTTTCACCTAACAAATAAAACCGTACAAGGTCAGCCACGATTGGATTTGCTACACCTTCCCTGATAATTGTTATGTGACGTTGTGACCCATTAAACAGCAAACGCCCTGCCCTCTCTATCACTTCCGATAGACGGTCGGCAGGTGATGCAGGGATATATCCCGGTGAACGGACACTACCAATCACCATTACTTTGAATTGACGAAGTTTTTTCAACGAAAGGGAAACTGTTTGGGTTTTATATACACCGGCAACTTTAGCTGCAACAATTTTTTCGGTTTCAGCAAGTGTTTTACCCTTTACATTAATAACCCCGATACCCGGTATAATTAATCTGGCTTCAGGTGAGATAATAAGATCGTACAACTTTGGCTCGAGTGAACCAATGAATAATGATACAATGTCTTGAGGTCCGAGGATGTATTCCTCCGGGTTTATCGGCTGCTCGATAACACCCGCTGCTTCCTTTGCTACATCCGACGATAGTTTCACACCTACGGTATCATATTCGCCCGGCTTAGCCATCGGTGGTTTTGGTAGCTTAAGGGAAGTATTTTGAGCGAGGATTGTAGTGAAACCAAACAACAAACTACATACAATTGAAACAAAGAATGTTAATTTTTTCATCTGTCTTTGAACTGCAAGTTGGGGTGCTATCATTTGGAATTTTAGGTTTTTTAAAAGACTTTACCACAAAAATAAAAAAAATACCGCAGCAAATAAGTAGGAAGACATAATTAGTTTACATTTATTTAAGGACAAAATTGGTAAGTAATTGAACCCTTCGACAAGCTCAGGTTGACGTAACTTATTTGTCACACTGAGCTCGTCGAAGTGTCTTATATTTTCCAATTTCTTGTACTTTAATAAAACTATAATTTAGTTAATTGTGTTCAAGTACTTAGTGCGAATAAAACAAAAGCCGCTTTCAGTATGAAAGCGGCTCAACTCTTTTCTTATTGAATAATTTATTCAAACTGTTTGTAATTATCCTCGAACAAACCAACCAAATGATTTGCCTTCTTATCATAAGCGGCTTTATCTTCCCAGGTATTACGCGGGTTTAATATTTCCGAAGGTACACCTTCGCATGAAGTAGGAATACTTAATTTGAAGAAGTCTTCAGTCACAAACTCCACATTGTTCAATTCACCTGCGAGAGCAGCACGAAGCAATGCACGTGTATAGCTAATTTTCATACGTTTACCTACGCCATATTCTCCGCCGCTCCAACCGGTATTCACAAGCCAAACCTGTGAACCGTTTTCGTTTATCTTATCGCGTAGTAGATTTGCATACACTTTTGGGTGGTGAACCATAAACGGTGCACCAAAACATGTGCTGAATGTAGCAGATGGCTCTTTTACCCCTGCTTCAGTTCCTGCAACTTTTGCAGTATAACCGGAAAGGAAGTGGAACATTGCCTGCTCTGGAGTGAGTCTTGAGATTGGAGGCATTACACCAAAAGCATCACATGTAAGGAAAAAGATATTGGTCGGATGTCCGCCCTTGTTTGATTCGGCAGTATTTTCAAGTACTTCACGAGAATAGGATGCGCGAGTGTTTTCGGTAATACTGTCGTCATAAAAATCAATTGCTCTAGAATCCGGATCGATTACAACGTTTTCGAGAATTGTGCCGAAAGTACGGGTTGTTTCAAAGATAATCGGTTCTGCTTCTGCCGAA
>CALMMI010000462.1 GCA_937868245.1 uncultured Ignavibacteria bacterium
TTATGTTTAATCAATAACAAATTAATAATTTTATGTTTGTAAGCAGTAATATATGCAATCGTTAAACTAACTGCCCTCTTAACAATCATATCCATTCCAAATTCGCACGAGTCAACTCACCCTGTGTATTTCCTGTATTCAAAGTTGAAGCTGGCTCAAACAACATTACAGACACTTCATGCTCTGCCACAGGTCGATGTTCCACCCCTTTAGGAACTATTAGCATGTCCCCTTTTTTCAGTTCTACACTTCTATCTCTAAATTCCATTCTAAACTCACCTTCGAGAACATAGAATAGCTCATCCTCATCATCGTGTTTATGCCACACGAATTCTCCTTGGAATTTTCCAAGTTTTACATGTTGCCCGTTTAGTTCACCTATGATTCGGGGATTCCAATGGTCGGTAAATAGGGAGAGTTTTTCGGGTATGTTTATTTTGTTCATTGATACAGCTATTTCCTAAATTTCAATATTCGAGCTTTATTTAGAGAGGTTAACACCATGTATAGGGCAATAAATCCAATTTCCTTTCATTTTTTCTTTATCAACTGGACAAAACAAATCAGGTAGAGTGCATACAAATGGTAGTTTCCATGAAAACTTTGTCGAATCAAAACTTATAGTAAAACTATTTTTATCTCTAATACTATAACCTTGAGAACTACCGTTTGCGACTTTATTTTTAAAAACATAAATATTCGACCCCTTTCCCATTTCCCCTAACACTTTTACTAAATTTGGTTTCATAGCATTTACAAAGCCTGTCATCTCGCTAGATAGTTCATCAATATTAAACGGTGAGAATGATTTGTTTGATGAATCTATCAATTTAATCGTTTTTCTCACCTGTTCATCAGATTTGAATGTAGTTGTAGAAGAAAGTGGTGAAACTTCAGTTTTAGCTTCAACAACAAGAAATATCATATACTTTTTAAGAGTATCCATGGCTTTATCAATCTGATCTTTTGGATGTTTTACTTGTGAAAACAAATATTCAAACAATTCAGGTGGAAGCCAAAAAACAACTTTACTTTGCAAGCCAAGAAATTCAGTCTTGACACTTTCTGCATAAAGATCATTAAATTGAATTTGTTTTGCTTCTTGAGCATTTGCTGAACTCAAAATAAACATTATACCCAACAATAACGTGACAATAACTTTCATAACAACTATTTAGTAAAGAATTAAGTGGAGGATAAAATCATAAATAAATTAAAATAATATACAAAACTACTAATTTATAGTTAAACAATTATTTCAACTTGGTTCTAAAGGCAATTAAAAATACATCCGCCTCTTTCCTCCCAATACCCAGCGATGGCAACAAACGAATAGTATTAGCATTCGATGCTGACCCGGTAAAAATATGATGCTCATATAACAGCTTCTTACGAATTTCAGCGCAAGGAACTTCAAGCTCAATCCCAATCATCAAGCCAATTCCCCTTACCTCACGAACTCCATTTATACCCTTTAGCTCGTTTATCAAATACTGACCAATATATGCGGAATTTTCGATAAGATTTTCATTTTCAATAACTTCCAGAACTGCAATTGATGCAGCGCACGCAAGATAATTACCGCCGAAGGTTGTTCCGAGCATCCCGTGTTTTGCTTGGAATTTTGGATGAATCAATACTCCTGCGACGGGAAAACCATTGCCCATTCCTTTTGCAATCGTAATAATATCCGGGCGAATTCCACTATATTGATGAGCGAAGAACTTCCCGCTTCGTCCGTAACCCGATTGAATTTCATCAAGTATGAGAACAGCCCCGTGTTTATCACACAAGCGACGCAGGTTTTGAAGGAAACTATCTGATGGAACATTTATTCCTCCAACTCCTTGGATACCCTCAATTATTACAGCACATGTTTCATCAGAAATATGCTGTTCGATAGCTTCATTATCATTCAGAGGAAGGAATGTAATGTTTGGATTTTCATTTACCGATGCAACAATTTTCTTATCATCGGTTGCAGCAACAGCCAGCGAAGTTCTACCATGAAAGGACTTGTGAAACGAGATGATTTGTTTCCTGCCATTATGAAACCCGGCAAGTTTGAAAGCATTTTCATTTGCTTCCGCACCGGAATTGCAAAGGAACAAATTGTAATCATCATACCCCGAAATACATCCGAGGAGGTCGGCAAGTTTTTGCTGCTGTGGGATTTGCACCGGGTTTGAGTAGAAACCGATATTGTTCAGCTGCTCGGTGATTGTTTGAACATAATGCGGGTGACTGTGTCCGATTGAAATTACGGCATGACCACCGTATAAATCAAGGTATTGCTGTCCGTTTGAATCCCAGAGATATGAACCGGATGCTTTTACGGGATTGATGTCGAATAAAGGATATACGTCGAATAAATTCATAGGTAGATAATATTAGCTGTATGAAAGTTATTTTTAAATAAGACCTGTCATGCTGAACTCGATTCAGCATCTCAGCGGGCTTATATACTCTTGCACGACTAAATAGCAACGGAGATCCTGAATCGAGTTCAGGATGACATTTGTTACATTATAATCTAATATTCTGACTAGAATACAACACTTTTTAATTTGAGTCCGCATGTTTCTTCAAAACCAAACATGAGGTTCATATTTTGAACAGCCTGACCCGATGCCCCTTTGAGCAGATTATCGATAATGCTTTCTATATACAGCTGCTCACCAAACTTTTGCACACGGAGCATTGCTTTGTTTGTATTTACTACTTGCTTTAGGTCGATAGCCCTATCTCGAACAAAAGTAAATGGATGCGATTGATAATAGCTTTGAAACAGTTCATGTGCTTCTACGGCGGAAATATCGGCATTTGTATAAACCGATGCAAAAATCCCTCTTGTAAAGCTACCTCTTTGAGGAATGAAATGAATTGGTTGGTCAAAATCATTCTGCAAACTTGCAAGTGATTGCCCAATTTCAAAAAGATGCTGGTGCTCGAAGGGCTTATAGACCGATAGATTATTATTTCGCCAGCTATAATGTGAGGTAGGGCTTAATCCCTGCCCTGCCCCTGTTGAACCTGTTGCAGCTGAAATATGAATTGGGTTGGAGAGCAAATTTGCATTTGCAAGAGGAAGCAATGCAAGCTCTATACATGTGGCAAAGCACCCCGGGTTTGCAATGTACTGTGCTTCTTTGATTTTCTCACGGTGTAGTTCGGGTAAGCCATACACAAACTCCCTGTTGCTTTCGCGCCAGCGGAAGTCTTGGCTTAGGTCGATAATTCGGGTATGTGGAGCAATATCGTGCTCATTCACAAATTTTACCGCTTCTCCGTGTCCTGCACAAAGAAACAGTACATCAACTTCATGCTCAAATGAACTTGTGAACTGCAAATCAGTGTCGCCATACAGATCAGTATGTACTTCATGTATAAACTTACCTGCATTGCTCTTGCTATTGGCAAAAGCAATTTCAGCGAATGGATGCAAGAGTAGCAAGCGTATAATTTCGCCTCCGGTATATCCGGCAGCTCCAATAATCCCGGCTTTTATTTTAGGTTTATCACTCATAGTTCTTCAGCATGAACCAAATGATACATCGAAACTTGATTGCCGAATATCTTGGTAAATCCCTTTACATCATCACCTGTCCACGAATTATTCATTTCGCCGTAACTTCCGAATTTAGCCGACATCAAATCATTTGGAGATTCAATTCCTTCGAGTACAAATCTATGCTGCATCATTCTCACGATTACTTTGCCGCTTACATGGCGCTGGGTATCCTCGAGGAATTTCTCGATATTCCGCATTGTGGGGTCAAGATATTGTCCTTCGTGAAGGGAGTTGCCATACCATACACTAAGTTGATCTTTCCAATACAATTGCCATTTTGTAAGGATGTGTTTTTCGAGAAGGTGGTGCGCTTTGATAATGATAACCGGAGCTGCAGCCTCGAACCCTACACGACCCTTTATACCAATAATAGTATCTCCAACATGTATATCCCTTCCAATTCCAAATGGTTGGGCAATTGATTGCAAGTACTGAATTGCTAACGAGGGATGTTTAAACTTTTCTCCATTGATAGAATGAAGCTCTCCCTTAACAAATTCCAATTCAACAACTTCTTCACCCGATTTTGTAATAGGTGTTGCCCACGCTTCCTCAGGTAATGGTAAATTGGAGGTTAGTGTTTCCTTCCCGCCGATGGATGTTCCCCATAATCCTTTATTGATAGAATATGTTGCCTTCTCAAAGTTCATACTCACACCGTTTGCTTTCAGAAAATCGATTTCTTCGGAGCGAGCAAGTTTCATATCTCGAATTGGGGTAATGATTTCCGCTTCGGGTTGGATGATTGAGAATATCATATCAAAACGAACCTGGTCGTTCCCTGCCCCGGTGCTTCCATGGGCAATTTTATTAATTCCTTGCTCTTTTGCATATCGTGCAATTGCTGCTGCCTGCGCAATGCGTTCGGCACTTACCGATAATGGGTACGTGCTATTTTTGAGTATATTTCCATAAATGAGATACTTTACTACGGAGTCGTAATAATGCTCAACTTCATTGATATGATGAAATGACTTGCACCCAAGAGCTAACGCATGGCGTTCAATTTCAAGTATTTCGCTATCAGAAAACCCACCGGTATTTACTGTTACGGCGTGAACTTCCAGTCCTTTTACTTTCGAGAGCCACACTGCACAGTAACTTGTATCAAGTCCGCCGCTAAATGCTAAGATTACTTTATTGTTCATTATATTCTATTGGGTTATACAGGTTCTAAAACTATTAGCTCAATTTGTGAAGTATGGACTGTCGGTTTGGTTTCCTTTTCAAGTGGGTCGTACAGCATAGCCGTACAAAGACAGTTCTGACGCTTTTTACTTTGGAGGATTTCGAAGTTTACACAGTTTTGGCATCCCTTCCAGAACTGCTCGTCATCCGTAAGTTCAGAATATGTAACAGGTTCATACCCTAAATCAGAATTGATTTTCATTACGGCGAGTCCGGTAGTTAAACCGAATATCTTGGCTTCCGGGTATTTCTTGCGTGAGAGTTCAAACACCTTTTTCTTGATTCGTGTTGCCAGACCGTGTTTACGACACTCAGGTGAAACAATCAACCCCGAATTTGCTACATATTTCCCGTGACTCCAGGTTTCGATATAGCAAAAACCTACAAACTTGCCATCTTTGGTAGTGGCAAT
>CALMMI010000463.1 GCA_937868245.1 uncultured Ignavibacteria bacterium
TGAATTAATCCCATGCGGGTTTTTTTTTTTTTTTTAAGGACTTCACGGGAGGTGTCTTTCCATTCGTTCCGTGTAAAAATATTACCCCACCATGCTTGAAACATTTCAGGAGGATATTGTGAGTATTCCTTCCGTAAATCTGCAACAGCTTCCTCAGCTTCCGACTGCTTTAAGGAGGTTATCACTAATTTTTTGGGATTAAACTCCATGAGTTTGCGGCACATAGCTGCGCCAACAAGCCCCCATCCGCCTATAACTACAATAGTTGAATCTTTTATCTGCATAAATCTTAGTGCCGTTCTTCTCTATATTCTTACGTTACTTGGGTTGTTTCAAAATTAATCTCACAGCTATACTTTTGATTCTTTCAAGTCGCAAAAATACAAACTTTAATCGGCTTTACAGACCATAAAATTTACTTTTTTAAAAAAGTTTTCCACACTATCTAATAATTTCTTTTTCTAATAATCGTTTCATCGTTTTCAAAGGATATTTTTAGTTTATTTTTTCAACTCTTATTGGATAACGATGATTTTTTTAAATAGATTTTCCCTTCTATGCGCGCTTTTCTTTATTTTTCTTATATCCTCTGTATTTAGCCAACAGTTAGACTCAACATCCTCCGGTATTCTAACCGGAACAATTGTAAATACCTCAACCCAGTCCCCAATTCCCGGGGCTTCAATATTTATTACCGGTACAAAGTTAGGTTCAATTTCCAATGCCCTTGGAAAATTCACAGTTAGAAACATTCCCGCCGGAATTTACAATATTAGGGCAAGCGCAGTAGGTTATGAAGCTACTATTCAATCAAATATCATGATTAGTGCGGGTAAACCCACTACAATTTCATTCCAGCTTAACGAGAGGACAATTGAACTCCAAGCTACAGAAGTGGAAGCAAATTACTTTCAAAAAAACGCAGAAACCATTACCTCGACCCAGCTCCTTAATTCCGAAGATATACGCCGGGCGCCGGGTGTGCAGGAGGATGTTATCAGGGCAGTAGCACTTCTGCCCGGGGTTGGTGTAACCCAAGCAGGAAGAAATGACTTGGTTGTACGCGGCGGTGCACCCTTCGAAAATCTATTTGTTGTCGATAATATTGAAGTCCCCAATATCAATCATTTTGGTTCTCAGGGCTCTACGGGTGGTCCGCTCTCTCTTATCAATATCGACTTTGTGCGCGATGTTAGTTTCTCAGCCGGAGGATTTGGAGCACGCTTTGGCGATAGGGTTTCCTCACTCACAAATATTAATCTTCGTAATGGAAATGAAGAGAGATTCGGTGGTCAACTCAATCTTTCTGCAACAGGTTTCGGTGTTAGCGCAGAAGGTCCGATCGGGAATGTTGGTTCGTATTTAGTAAGCGTACGCCGCAGCTATCTTGATTTCATCTTCAAAGCAGCCGGCTTCAGCTTTATCCCCGAATATTGGGATACACAAATCAAAGTTAATGTAAATTTGGATCAGAAAAACTCCCTTTCATTCCTCACAATCGGTGCATTGGACGGTATCTCTTTCAACAATGACGATGCGGATAAACGTTTTAACAATTCAAGAATTAACGGTTCAAATCAAAATCAATATTTTTCGGGTTTAACCTGGAAAAATCTGTTCTCAACAGGATTTTTCACCGTTACACTCGGACGTAATTTCTCAACTTTCGATACACGTCAGCGTGATTCCAACCTTGTTGAGATTTTCAAGAATGTATCCACCGAAGGTGAAACGATGCTTCGCTCGGATTTCTTCTTTCAAATCAACCCGACAACCGAACTTTCTTTTGGCAACAACATAAAATTTGCTTCATTATTGGATTATCAGCTTGTTATACCCGGTTACACACGCCTTGATCCAAACGGAATTCCACAACCCCTAACTCTCGACAGTAATTTTACAGCTCTTCGCAACGGAACGTATGCCTCTATTGCTTCATCACTCACAGACAATTTGAGATACACTGCAGGTGTGCGTCTCGATTATTATAATTTTCTGAAAAACACCCTTTATTTCTCTCCTCGTTTATCACTAAGTTATTCATTGAACTCTACTACTGCTCTTAATTTTAGTGTTGGGCGTTATTTTCAATCGCCTTCTTTCATTTGGTTAATGGGAGATAAAAACAATGCACAAACACTATCGGCAATACGTGCAGACCAGGTTATACTTGGTTTTGAACAAACAATGCAATCAGATCTTAAATTCCAAGTAGAAGGCTATTATAAATGGTATGGCAATTACCCGTCGCGTATCTACAGACCTCAGGCAGTACTCTCGCCTTCCGGTTTCGACGATGTAACAAATGATATTCCTTACGGATTAGAACCGCTTTCAAGTAACGGAACTGGATTTGCCCGTGGTATAGAGATTTTCCTCCAGAAGAAACTTGGTGATATTCCCCTGTATGGACTTGTGAGTGCAACACTAAATCAAACACGTTTTACAGCTCTCGATGGTATCGAGCGTGCCGGCTCTTTCGACAGCAGAATAATTTTTAATGCCTCGGCAGGTTACAGGTTTAATCAGGAATGGGAAGTCAGCAGCAAATTCCGCCTTTCTACCGGAAATCCGACAACACCGTTCGTTACGGACAGTACTAACAGCCGTTACGGTCAACTTGACTTTTTGAACTACAATGGAGGAAAGCGTCTTGCACTTTTCCACTCACTTGACATACGTGTTGATAAACGGTGGAGTTTCTCCGGAATTCAGCTTGTCACCTATATAGATATTCAGAATATCTATAATCGCAAAAACGAATCGGGTGTACGGTGGGATGCAAGAAAGAAGGAGGCAGTTGTTCAAGTTTCGGGGATTGGTTTGTTACCAAGTATAGGTATCAATATGGAGTTTTAGTATTAACGATTCTTCGTACATATAAAGGTTATGGGTACAACTTGTTAATTCAATTGTACCCTAAACAACCGCATTTGAAATAAACACTTGATTGAATATCCCCCCACTTTAACCACTTGGCATAAGAATTGCAACCGCCTGCCATAGAGGGGTAGATTATTATATCAATCCAAATTACATCCAAGCAAACAACCTACTTGTCTGTTCGTTTTTATCTATAGAACAAGTCTGCATTATCTCACTCCTCGCCAAAAAGTATTTTGCTGAAATTTCATTTTCTTCGATTTTATTAGTGCTTATGCATCATCGTCTCCGTTTTTTTTTTTTTTAGCTTGTTACCATTTTTATTTGGGTATTGGGATTTTGTCATAGTTGGGAAAAATCTGCATTACCATTCGAGCTGCAAGATTCGATGAGTATATCTTCTCCTGATACAAGCGTTTCTACTGTTTTACGCAAAGGGGACACTCTAAAAATCGTTGACAGCATTCGAATCAGGTCTCAAAACGAACTGGAGTTTATTCTCGACAATCACTCTGTAGGCGACACAGTATCACTCCGCATTATGGGAACAATTTCACCGGAGCCGTATATTGCCGAGGTTATTGTAAAGCGTTTCTATTCCCCTGCTTATTTTGTAATCATACTTCTAACTGCCGGACTCTTGTTTGCCACTGGCTATATTGTTCGAACGCGAAGACATATTGATAAGGATGTTGAGCTTTTTCATTTGCTTTGTTTGGGTATGGGTACACTGGTTATGACTTCATCAGGACATTACCCGATGGCATTAGGGATTGGCTATCTTGTTTCAGCAGTCTTCTATACTGCATTTACGTTCACACCTGTCCTCCTGTTAATGTTCAGCCGTGTTTTCCCTAATGACCGACACGCCGAAACTGTACAATTACAAGATATTATCATCAAGGTTGCAGCTATTCTGGCAGGATTACTTACGATCTCCTTTATCGTAGCTGCTACTAACAGTTCACTAAGCATATTTAAATTTCACTTCATTCTTTTTAGAATAAGCCAGATCTTATTCGCTGGGATTGTTGTTTTGGCAGCTGTTAGTTTTTATCTCGCGTATCAAACATCTGTTCAGGAATCTGACCGCCGCAAAATTTTGTGGGTCGCTACAGGCGGTGGTATTACCCTTGTGCTTTTTTTAGGATTATGGTTCGTACCACGGTTTGTTAACGGGCATCCGCTTTTGCCTACAATGATACTTTCTTTACTAATTACCCTCCCCCCGATTTTCATTGCAATAGCAATGATTCATTACCGGATAAAAGACATAACCAACATTATTAACAGAAGTGCGGTCTATTCGCTT